>NZ_JBHXNP010000132.1:0-21857 GCF_042719495.1 Streptomyces sp. NPDC058525 | reverse complement strand
CCCCACCGCCTCCCCCCCACCCCCCCCTTAACACCAAAACAACCCAACACACCCCCCCCCCCCCCGTCGGCCCCGCGCCCCCCCCCCCCCGCCCCCCCCCCCCCCCCACTTCCACGACATCCGGGACTTGCCCAACTAGCCAGCCGGGGGACCACGCTGCGCCGGCCGCCGACCGCGCGGGCTCCAAACCACGCAGGACCCTGCACCGAGGCTCGTGCAGGAGAACGCCAGAACTTCCTGTACCTGCGGGTGGGGTCTCGCCAGCCGCACCCGTAGGCCCCGGTCGGCTTGCGCCAGCCTCCTCGCCCAGGAGCGCGCAGCGACCAAACTCCTGGAGACCACCAGTGCGCTACGTCAGGTCGATCGGCAAGCACGGATTGAGTAGGACTTCGACACCCAGGCCGTGGTGCCGGCCGGGAGACCCGTCCTCGACTTGTAACGCAGCCGCAGTTTGACCCAGCTTCCCGTTTCACTGACCCGAGTCCCGCTGTCCGGGTAGTAGAGGGGGCCGATCGAGCGGTAACCAGTACCGGGGCCCGTCCGGAAGTTCACCCCGTTGGAATTGACATACCAGGTCGAACAACTGCTGGCAGTCGACGCCTGCACGGTCGAGGCCTGCGCCGAAGCCACAGGAGCCGCCACGGCCAGGGCAAGAGACATGACTGCTACCGCAGTAACCGAGCGCTTCAAGAGACTCTCCTTACTGGAAGGGACGTGAAGCTGCGAAGGCTCGCCCGCATCCACCCGTGGGCAACACCCGCGCCAAGACTTCAGAGCGCCCTGCCGCGGTTCAACGCCGATGTCCTTGCACCGGGACGTCGGGCCCCGGTCTCCCGCCGGGAGAGCAAACAATCGCTCCGGTCGTCCCGCCCAGGGGACCGGCGCCAGCGACGAGCGTGCTTCTCACACGGTCAGGTCGGCAAGTCCCCCGGATCCCTGGACCCGCCCGCCCGGGCCACTACACGGCCCTGTCCAAACTCCACCCTTGCGCGGCTTGGCCATCGGTCAGCGAGCGTGCGCCGTCCCGGAAGACCGCACGCACAGACCAGGGGAGCGACATGACCGAAGAGCCGAATGTTCCAGGAGCACCAGAGACAGCACAGCCTTCGACGCGACGAACTCTCACCGAGCAGGAGGAGCAGATCCTGCAAGGTGTCCAGGCAACGTCGTCGATGAGTCAGGGCCTACGCGATCGCTACATTCGGGAAGTCCTCGGCCTGGCGCCCACGAAGTACTTCCAGCTCCTCAACGCACCTCGACGATCCCGCGGCATGGGCGGCATACCCCGCCATCGTCAAACGTCTCAGGGACCGCCGCCAGCGCAACCGCGACCTCCACTGGTAGCTCTGGCACCGTCTGCACGTCTGCGGGCCCGGCAGCCGCCGGGCCCGCAGAGGTCAGGAGATACACGCTCGGCTCTCGGGCGCACGCTGACCGCCGGCGCGAACCCAGGAAGGACTGGTGGGGGCAGACGACCGTCGCAGAAGGCATGACAGGGAGTGTGCGCGCCCGACCGGCCGGAGCGTGGAGGCACCCACGCTGGACGGAGACCGGCTCCGACCGCCCGCTCCATTCCCACGCCTTCAAGGGGGAAGTCCGCACTTGCGTGACTAGGCCAAGCGACAGCGACGGTCCTCATCAGCCGCCGACGACGGGTGGCCCGAGCCTCGAGGACCTGCCATGCCCCGTAAGAGCACAGCGACGCGCACCACGCGTACGGCCCAGAAGATCGAAGCCAACTTCCACGGTCACGTGGACTACGACCGGCCTGCAGACCTGTACGACGAGACACCCGCAGCACCTGCGCCCACCCCTGCGCAAAGCCACACGGCGCCACCAGCGCCTGAAACTGCGCCTCCGCAGCCCGTAGAGCCGCTCAGCCAGGCTCAGATCGAGGCTGCGGCCCAGGCGGCCGGCATGCGCAACGCACGCCCCGTACACCAGGACGGCGTGATCATCGGATACAGCGCCCAGCACAGCGGCGGCTTCTACGGTGCCCTCATCCCTACCGGGAAGGTCCTGCGGCTCAACCACCGCAGCCGCACCACGGTGGCCATGTGGCTCAAGCGCAACCAGCCCCGCACCACGGACGCCAACACCCATCAACCGGCCCCGCCGACCAAGCAGCCCCAGTCCACCAGACACCTCACGTTCGCCAACGCAGAGGGCGAACGGCACGCCCACACCGCCGACATCAAGGCCGCCTCAGCCGACGAGCCGGACCACGCCAGATACGCCGCCCGCCTGATCGCGCACTACGAGACCGGTGGCACCCTGGCCGATGAGCCCGACCACGAGGACCTCATGGGAGTGAGCATCCGAATGGGTGCCGCGCTGTCCAGCGACATCCAAGCCATCTACCGCGTAACGCCGGAAGCCCAAGCAGCGGGCAACCAGTACCCCTACCGCGCCGACTACCGCAGGGTGCGCAAGGAGGAACACATCCGAAGGAACCGAAAGCGCGGCGTCCACGCGCATCACGAGACCACCCTTCCCTCCACCGCAACAACCCAGCAGTGATGGATTCGCCCTACCAGCGCATGCCACGGCCCCCGCATACCCTCCGGTGTGTGGGGGCCGCCGCCTGCGACACGTCCACCGCTTGCCCGTGCAGCAGGCCGACATCGTCCGGTGGCGGCCGAACGGCGTGCCCCGCCTCCCTTGCCTCAAGCCCGGGAGACGGCCCGGAACCGCATTCCGGCAGGTAGTCGAATCCGTTCCGTTCGGGCTCCGCCTCGATCGATCGACTCCACCCTGCTTCCTGGCTCGAGCCCTCTCCCCGCTACACCCCACGTTCCCGCCGGCGGCAGGACGCACTTGCGGTGCTTGCACTGAGCTCAGCCACGCTCCGAGCAGGCCGCGGCCACAGCGCCCTTGGCCACCCCCAGCGACGTGCGAGAGGACCCACCATGCCCGACGACTACCGAGACCCCCACTCGGCAGCAGACGCCGATCAAGACGCAGATGCGTCCGGCGGAGACCTGGATGCCGACGACCACAAGGCCATGCGCAGGCTCGCGGAACGTGCCGGCCTCGTACCCTCCCGTCACGGACAGGGGAACCGCCGTCACGACCCGGGCGACAGCCCACAGACGACCTCCGTCGAACGCCGGGATTCGGGCGGCCGCAACGACTCGGAGACTCCAGTCCGGCGGCTGGCAGAGCTCCTGGTGGGCGACCTGCTCGACTTGCCACCTGAGGTTCTCGCCGCCGTCGCTGACGCCCGCGCCGACCGCCAGGAGGAGAAGGGCGGGAAAGCGGCCGCCACCCAGTACCGCCACTGTGCTCACCACCTGCGCCAGGCGAGCCGCACCCTCACCCAGCGGGATGTCGACACCCACGAAGACCGGGCCGCCACCACCGACCTCGCAGCTGCATACGTCGAGGCCGCCCACACCCACGCCCAGGAGGCCAGCATCACGACCGTCTGACCGACAGCCTGGCCACGCGACGGCCCCTCCCGCGTCCTGGAACGGCGCGGCCCGCCATTTCGTCCGCTTTCCCGTGCGCTGAGACGAGATGGATATGGAGCCATCAGCACCAGGCCACTTGTCGGAGGCTGACACAGGTCCTCCCAGCATGCGTTCAAGCTGGGAGGACTGATAGAGCCGAGCTCCGCTTGGGGCAGTCAGTAGTACACGCGCACGTCAGGAGGATCTCTTGTCGCTGATACGTCCCCGCCAGGTCCAGTCGGCAGCCCGTCAGGTACAGGGCGCGGCCGCCGCCCTTGCTGACTTTGCCGGCCGGCACCCCACTCTACGTACGGACGTGATCAGCTTGGATCGAGACTCCGTTCGGATCAGCTTGCACGGCAACAACGCCCTTGCCGACCTCGTGCTGTGGGAGAAGGCACTGGGCAACTGCGTCCAGGACTCCAGCGCGCACCCCGGTGCAGACGGCGAGCCCCAGCACACCACCAGTCGGTCCGCCGTTCACGCAGGAACCCATTTCCGGATCGTCGCCTTTCACGACGCAGACGACCCGCTGCGCACTGTCCTCGAGGACGAAGGTCCGCAACGCATGGACCCCTTCGACTACCAACTGCGTCGCAACTTGACTCGCGCCGCCACGCTCGCGGGGCTCCTTGCCGCGAGCGCCGCTATCTCGTACGTGGCAGGTACCCAGCGAGTCCATCTGAACTGCGTGACCCGCCTCGTCAGGCTGACCGAACCACTGGCCCGCCGCATGCCGCGAATCCAGGTAATCCGTCCGTCGTCCACTGACTGACCGGCCGAACTTCGCCCCCTCGCCTGTTCGGGACCGCCCAGGATTGCCCCCGTGGCCCCAGCACCGCTCTCGCGGTGCTGGGGCCGTTTCGTGTGCACCGCGGCCTCCACCCGTGTGGGCTGCGGCCCGAACCCGTCGGCGCAGGCCGGGACGGCGCTTGGGACTCCCTGTCTGCCCGTTTCGCCTCGGGTCTCGGGTTCGGTTCCCGCCATGGCATGACCACACGGCCCACCCCGTGGCCGCCCCGATCCCCCGCCCGGGCGGTGGTGAGGGTTGGCCGGCGGGGGCTGCGGGTGGATGTGGCTTGCGGGGGTTGGCAGGGGGATGGGCAAGGTCTGTTTCACCGCCGAGAGGCGAGCCGCGTACCGGCCACCGCTCCTTCTTGCTCGGCGTGTCCTTCTCCTGAGAGAGACGTCCAATGACCCATCCCACCAGCCCCCGCCCTGCGCCCGCCCCGGCATCCACCCCCGTCCCCAGTAGTCCCGCGGTCGGTCCGGCCCGCGTGACGGTCAACACATTGGCCCAGGAGGCCAAGACGGTCGGCAGCCTCCAGCTCGCCGACTTCCTCGCCGCCACCGGCCGTGATATATCCGACGTGTACCGGGGCACCAGCACATGGACGACGATCCTGCGGCGCGCCGACCTCATCCCCACCCCCGCCGAGCCGCTCCCCGGCGAAGCTGGCCTGCTCAAGCGGATGCACAGCTTCCTCCACGTCGATGACACTGAGCGGGCCTCCGTCTGCCAGCTCTTCACCGCCGACGATGCACCCGCCTACGACGCCCTGACCGAATGGGACCAGACCCTGGCGCGGATGCTCTTCTTCAACCTGTGGGACAAGGGCGGCTTCCCCACATACGCCGCTGGTCTCGCCTCGCTTCGGAGCCAGCACGCAGTGCGCAGCGAGCTGGGACAGCTGCTCACCTACCTGATGAACAGTGGCCGTCAGCACGACGGGCAGCCGCTCTCGGGAGCGCACGTGCAGATCCCGCTGATCACCCACCATGCCTACAACAGGTCGGAGATCCTGGCCGCGATGGGTGTTGCCCGTCTGGGCGGTCAGTTGCCCGGCTACTTCGCCCAAGGGGTGTTCTGGGACGCGGCAAACAAGACGGATGCCCTGCTGATCACCCTGAACAAGAGCGAGCAGGATTTCTCCCCGACGGTTCGCTACAAGGACTACGCGCTCAGCCCGAACGACTTTCACTGGGAGTCCCAGAACTCGACCGCCCCGGAATCCCCGACCGGGCAGCGCTATCAGAAGCACGCCCAGCAAGGCACCCACGTACTGCTCTTCATGCGTGAGAACAAGGACACGGCGACCGGCAAGGCGATGCCGTGGGTCCTGCTCGGCCCGGCGAGGCCCGCCATCCTCTGGCCCCGGCCCCGCGTCTGCGGCGCCGGGGCCATTTCACACCCGAGCCCTCCAGGTGTGCGGCTCGGGTCACGCCCCAGCAGGCGAGTCGCTCATGCTGCTGGGTCCGGCGGTTGCCGTTCGGGACTCTTGCGCGTCTTACCCCCAAATGTTCCACGGTCTCTGTCACCAGCCCGGCCACCGCCTCGGGGCGCCGGGAACGCGACCAACGCACTGGAGAGACCCCCTCATGGCCAAGACGATTGCGCCTGCTCCGATGCCCCCTGGACCTACCGCAGCAGCCCGCGCAGGCACCGCCGAGCGGATGCGCTCTCAACTCGCCGACTTCTGGGGCAAGCCCACTCGCGGGGTGCCGAACGGCATGGACCTCCTGCAGGCCATGTACATCACCGTGACGGCCAACGACCCTACTCGGGACGCCCTCACCTACTACCGCGCCCAGTGCCAGAAGAACGCGGCCGCCTACCGCAGCAGCGATGTATGGGTCGCCCCTGACAGCATGGGAGCCCGCATCGCCGAGCACCCATTCCTGACCAACGCCAGCATCGTCACCGGCAACCTGGAAGACGCTGCCCCAGCCCGCGACGGCCTCGTCTACTTCCCCACTCCGATACAGATGTTCGACCTACACCCCATCCACGGCGTCGCCTGGCACATGGAGGGCACCGGCGACGATCTCGAACTCGGCATCGAGACCATCAGCGCCACCCGCCTCATCCCAACCCGCCTGCCACCGCTGCTCGCCGCCACAACGCAGCTGCCCCGTACCCCGTTCTGCCCCAACGGCCTCGCCCTCCTCTCCAACCGCGTCCTCGCTGGCTACAGCAACTTCGAACTCTTCGGCGCCCCTGGCCCGTCGACCACCCTGGCCCTGCTGCTGGCCTTCTGGGACCTGCGCCGCCCCACCAACGCTCAGGACGCCCCGACTGGCCCAGCCCTCGACGAAGTCTCGGACGAGGACATCCTGACAATCTCCCAGCACGCCACCACCGGAACCAAACGCAAGCACAACAAAGCGCCGCGCAAGCGAAAGATCCGCATCATCCGCGAACCCGTCCATGGCGCCTCCCCCGACGCATCGGCGCAATCGGACACAGACGACGGCGGGCCCAAGTGGAAGGACGACACACTCCGCTGGGAGGTATCTGCGAAGTGGCAGAACCGGTGCCCCAACCCGCACGAACACCGCGCCATCATCGAAGCAGGCGGCGAATGCAAGCCCGTGCGTGTCCGAGTCAAGGAACACACCAACGGACCGAAGGACCGCCCCGTCGATCCCCGCAGGGCAGTACGGATCATCCCTGACCGCTCCTGACTGGATGGCGGCCCCAGTCCCCGAGCCCGCCCAGACCGGGGCCGCCGCGAACCCACGCGCTGCAGCCCATCTCACGGCCCGCTCAGCGCCATCACCCGGCGCCGGGCGGTGCCCGGGCCGTCGCGCTCCCGGTCCCCGGGTGCTCGGCCCGACGTTCGCCGACATCGTTCGGCCAGTCCCTCCAGCCCCTGGCTACCCGCCTCCAGGCGCCCGGGCCACGTTGCCGACCGCCGCTCGACCATCCACTGCCGCCCGCCGGCCGGGCCTGTCGGCCGACTGCTGCGCTCCCTTCCCGACGTCGCCTTGCCGGGCTAACCCGCATCTCGCGCACAGTCCTCACCACAGGCCGCCACCCTGGTGTGCCCCGACCGGTGTCCGGCCATCCCAAACGACCAAGGAGCCACCGAATGACCACCACCACACCGACCTGGACGTGGGTGGTGACCGTCACCGTCCCCGGCGGGCGCGCTGTCCCCGCGATCGGCCCCATGGCATTCAACGACCAGGCCCAGGCCCGCGAGAGTGCCGCCGACTTCGTGGAGACCCACGCAGAGCGCACCCCCTTCGAGGATGACGCCAGCCACATTGCCAAGTTGATGCTGCAGTCCAACAGCCCCGACAACGCGCCGACTGCTCAGTCTCTGTACTCCGGGATCTACAGCGCCCACATCCTGCCCGTCGCGCCCGGCCAGAGCCCTCAGCAGGCATGGGAGCAGCACATGCCCCCCGCGTTCGCGGGCCGCCTCGCCATGGCCTGGACGTGGATCGTGGCCCAGACCAGGGACGACACCGCACGCGTCATATTCCACGGAGGCCCGTTCCCCACTGACCGGCAACAGGCCGAGAGGAGCATGATCGGCGCCCTGTCGATCCTCCCGCGCCCCGACGCCACCCGCTTGAAGATGCGCTGGGCTAGCGCCGAGACCGACGGACCCGACACCGACAGCCTCACCAACGGCCTCTACGTGGCCGCCCTCGTACCGGTCCGCGACGGACTGGGAGCCAACGCCGAGGACGCCGTCCATGACGCGCTTACCGCTCGCTTCGCCAGCGTCACCTACCACCATCCGACCGACGGTGACCCCCAGCCCTGACCTCGCCACTTCTCAGCCCCTGGCCCCGGCCCCGCGTTCGCGGTGCCGGGGCCGCCCCATGCCCGTCCTTGCCCGGGCTCCGGGCAGTGACGAGGCGCGGACCGCCGACCAACTTGATTGCCAGTGCGCGTAGTTACCTGTTTGCGGCGCTTGTCCCTGTTCGTGCGTTCCTGACTCGCAATTCACCCGGGGTTTCGCTCCCCGGTGGCAGAGAACCAGGAATCGAGGAACCGGCCATGACTGGTAAGTCCGCGGTCGACATAGTCGACCTGTTCGGAGGCCCGGGAGGGTGGGACGTGGCCGCACAGCAGCTCGGCCTCTCCGTGACGGGCATTGAGCACGACCACTCCGCTTGCGAGACCCGCCGGGCCGCCGGACTGGGCACCGTGGAGGGCGACGTGCGCGCCTACGGTCCCGCCGACTTTCCCACTGCCACGGACCTGATCGGCTCACCGCCATGCCAGCCGTACTCCATCGGCGGCAAAGGCGCCGGACGCCGGGCCCTGGACACGGTGCTGCATTTCGCTTCACTGCTCGCCGCGAGGACGGACATCCGCTCCGGCCTCGCCACCCTGGACGACGAACGAACCGGATTGGTCCTGGAGCCGCTGCGCTGGGTCCTTGAGGCTCTGGACACCGGACGCCCATTCCGAACCGTAATGCTGGAGCAGGTGCCCACCGTGTTGCCCGTGTGGGAGGCGATGGCGCAGATCCTGCGGTGCGAGGGCTACACGGTGGTGACGGGCCGCCTGCACGCAGAGGCGTACGGCGTCCCGCAGACCCGTTCACGCGCGGTGCTGGTGGCCCGCTGGCGAGACGGGGCGGCACTGCCCGCGCCCACCCACCGCCGCTACAGCCGGAGCACCGCGCAGGAGGGCGGGGACTTCGCCCTGCTGCCCTGGGTGTCAATGGCGCAGGCACTCGGCTGGGGGATGACGCATCGCCCGGCGCTCACCGTCGCGGTGGGCACGGCGGCGGGCGGCCCGGACCCCTCTTGCGTGGGCGGCTCCGGAAGCCGGGCCACCCTGTACGGGGAACGTGACGCAGGCCGGTGGATCGCGGACACCCGACTGGTGCCCGCCGACGCGCTGCCCGCCTACCGCGGCGGCCGTAAGGACATGATCCGGGTCTCCGTCGCCGACGCAGCCGCGCTCCAGACCTTCCCGTCAGACCACCCCTTTCAGGGCACCCGGACTAAGCAGTACGAGCAGATCGGCAACGCGATGCCGCCGGTGCTGGCAGAAGCGGTCATCCGGCGGGCATTGGCCTCGGAACTGGCCGCCCGCACCGGGGCACAGGCTGCCTGACTGTGGAGCCTTCGGGGCGCGTTTCCCGGCGCACCCTCCTGGCCCCGGCCCCGCGCTCGCGGTGCTGGGGCCGCCCCATGCCTGAGGGCTCATGGGCTGACGCCCGGGGGTTGTGAGGCTTACCTGGCCGCATTCGACAGTGAGACCAGCCGGGAACTCCCGCCCCGAACCCCTTCTCGTGGGCCGTGAGCAAACGGCACCGGCCGGGCTGGACGACTCACCCCTCGGGTCCAGCCCCGCCTCGCGGCTTAGCCGACTTCTTCCCGCACAGTCCACATCTTGAGGAGAGCGCCAATGAACGCCACTGACCTTGCCGAAGCCGTAGCACGACGGGTACTGGCAACTGCCCGTGAGCAGAACGGCAACGTGGTCACTCAGGACCTGGTCGACACGACTCTGTCCCAGCTCGCCGGCCAAAAGCTGGGGGCGGCCAACACGAAGACCGTCTGCCGCCTCATCCGCCAGCAGGCATCCGGGACGGACACACGGATCATCCTCACCGCCAGTGAGCGGTACTGGGCCATCCGCGAGCAGCTCTACCACATGAGCCCGGCAGACGTGCTGGCCCTGGCCGACAGCATTGCCGATAGGGGAGACCGCGACCCGCGTGGCTGGGACAGCGAGCTGGTGAAGGCCCTTGCAACGTGTCAGTCTGGCCGTCGAGCCCCGAACCGTCTTCGCTCCTGTCAGCCGGTCTCGATTCGCCTGTGGCGCGAGGTTCCCGTCCCGACGGTCGAGGATGTCGTCGACGCCCCCCACGCGGTATACGAAGGCGACGAGCGCGTCCACGAGGGCATCCCCGCCGCGCACGTCCGCACGATCGTCGGCAACCTGCGCTTCAAGCGGGCCGACTTCACCCAGAGCCCCGACGGCTCCGTCTGCTTCAAGAGCCGCCGGTACGTGCCCCAGGTATTCCACATGCGCACCGTGAACGGGGGCACCCCCGAGCGCATCGACTCATCCAAGGCCATGCGGGAGATCAGCAACGCCCAGATGAAGCCGGGAAAGCAGGCGGTCCGTGAGATGTCCGCCTCGGGCAGGTCCGCCCGCATCCTCTACAGGGACGTAAGGGGCGAGGTCGTACTGCGCCCCGCCACCGAGGATGAGGCGCGCGCCACCGTCAAGCCCGAGTCGGAGCGCTACACCCCCGGGGACCTTGTGATCGTCCGCCCAGTGGCCTACGACCCGGAGAAGCGCCAGCACCGCGTGCTGGCAGAGTTCCTCGGCACGATCGTGAACTGGTCCCGGTCGGATTCGCGGTACAACGTGCGCATGCTCGAAGCCGACGAACACGGCCACCGGGGTACGCCGCCGGCCTGCCAGGATCCGGCGCGCCACCTCCACGTCGATCCCGGCTTCCTTGGCCACGAGCTCGGCGCTCACCTCGTCGTCGGCGTCGACCTCCCCGACCAGGCGCATGGCGACCGTCTGCCGGGCGGAGGCCAGAGCCTGAGCCAGCCCGAGCTCCACCGCGCCGCGCGAGGCGGCCCGGACGTCCTCGTCCTCCAGCTGGTAGTCCCGCTCGTGGGTGGACTGAGTGTTGTTGCGGGCCCGGCCGTGGTGCGCCTGCGCGCTGTGGCGCAGCGCCTGGGCGTGCACCCGGGCGGGCAGGTCGACGCCGCCGTCGCGGACCTGGTGCTGCCAGCGCCGGATCGCGCCCTCCAGGGCCTTGCCGACCTCGTGGTCACGGAGATTCTCAGCGCCACCCAGGCCGCGGTGGCCGACCAGTAGCTTCGTCGCGGGCCGGCCCAGCGCCTCCCGGGTGGTCCGGGCCTGCGCGGTCAGCTCCAGCACGTGCCGCAGGGCCCGGCCGCTGGAGCCCTCGCCGACGTCGACGAGCGTGTTGCTCGCATGCCGGCGCCGCCCGCGCCGGGCCTTGTCCGTGTCGACCTGGTGCACGGCGGGGTCAAATCGCGGTCGGCGATCGGCCACCAGATGGGCACGTCCATCTTCTTGAGCACCGACTGGTTCCACGCCTCGTGCGCGATCAGCAGCACGGCCGCTGCTCCGATCTCCGCCGGCGTCGGAAAGAGTCGGGCCAGCGAGGCGGCGTTGCCCTCGAAGCCGAGCGCGCGCTCCGCGTACGCGGTCACCGCGCGGTCGGCTCTGGTGGGGTGGCGCGGAAGGTCACCGGTGCGGGCCAGCACGTCCAGCACCTCCCCGAGGGGCCAGTCGCTATCCCCGCGCTCGATCGCCCCGGCCCGCCACCGCTGGAGGACCGCGGTGTTCGCCGCGATCCGCAGCCGCCCTGCGCGTACCGTCGCGGCGGCCGCGTCCCGGATCCGGCGCAGTTCCTCCCTGGTGTGGGCCTGCTTGCGCGGCCGCCCGCGCCGGGCCGGCGGCCGGCGCCTCGGCGTTTCCATGAACACCCGGGTCGCCTCCCGCACCCCGGGCGCGCGCCGGATCACCGCGGCCAGAACCCGGCGGACGCGGATGTCGCCGCTCCACTGCTTCCACCACTCCACCGTGACCTGCCCGGTCGCGGCGACGGGCGGCTCGGCCGACGCCGCGTCCTTGAACAGCAGCTTCAGCGCGCCAGCGTTCGTCTGGTAGGTGTCCTGGCTGCCCCAGCCCCGGCCCTGCGGGCCAAGGCGGCCACCAGCGCCCGCCGGAAGTCGACGGGGCCGGGGCTGTCCCGGAAGTCCCACACGCCCAGCGCCTTCCCGGCACCGCTGACCGGGCGGATGACCAGTCCGTCCGCGTCCAGCACTCGTCGCCCGGCGCCGACGCCAGTCCTCCCAGTCCTCGACGTCATCCTCCGACGCCTCGTCCCAGTCCAGCCCGCGCTGCCACAGGAACGTGAAGAACAACCGGTAGAGCGGGGCGTACGTGACCTGCGTGCCCTGCGCCTTAGCGGAGAACGCCGAGCGTCGCAGGCACTCGCTCAGACGAGGATCGACGCGGCCGTCCGGCGCCACGAGGATCGGCTGGCGCTCGCGCAGCCCGAGCGCCCGCTCCCGCTCCTCCAAGTCCTCCCAGCCGGGGACGGGTCGGCCTCCAACGGGATCGCCCCCGTCACCAACCCAGAACAGACGCCACTCGTACGCCACTTGACTCCCTCAGCCGCAACACGACATGAGGCAACACAGCGTATGTCCACAGAACTGCGGTACGTGTTCCGCCTGGGCAGGAGCCGCCGAGAGCGCGAGAGCATTCGGCTGGGCCTGCCGACCGGCCTCGCCTACCCGAAAGCTTCGGACGGCTGGTGACCGCCCCGTCCAGCTGCGCGTGTTGGGGCGGTCCCATGCCCCTCGCAGCGGCCCGTGGACCTCTCGTGTCGCGCAGACGCCGTGGCCTCGTGCGACGCCGTGGACGAACTGAGGAAGGCGTGCCTGCCCTCGGACCTGACAGAGTCGATCGCCTCTGCCCTCACGCTCCTCGCCCCAGACACCTGAACCTCCCGCACCGCCTGATTCAGCCCTGCTACAGCCACCCCTGGCGCCCCGGCCCGCACTAGCGGCCCGGGGCGTCCCGGTCCGGCCGCTGCGTACCCGCCGCCGCTGCGACAGGGGCGGGCCATCCCTCTTGCGTGGCTTGCCGGTTGCCGGGCCACGGTACGGACCGCCGCCCGCATCCGGGGGCCGGGGGGAGGGGCGACCGGCCTCTCCCCCCTTTGACTGACTGGAAGAGACCTGACGATGCATACTCCCGCCGCCGTCCCGCGCCCTGACCGGCACACCGCCCGCCCAACGGCCCGTCCCTCTACACACCTTGGGGGCGGGCCGTCTCGCGTTGCAGCCCCTGCCGCCGCGGCGCCTCGTGCCGCTCCCCGGCAGCCCCCGCCAGCCTGCCCCCGCCGAGGGTCGCCGCACCCGGCCGCCTTCCGCCGTGACTTCGCCCCCCGGCCAGGGCCCGCGCAGCCCGGCTTCCGCCGCAGCGGGGACGTTGCCCGGCTTGGGCTGTAGTCCCGCACCGTGTGCACCACGCCACCAACCAGCCTTGAGGAGCACCCCCGTGTCCCACGCGTTCCACACCCCGCCGCAGCATGTTGCCGCCGTCGAGCGGGCGGATTCCGTCCTCGCAGCCCGTTTCCCCCGGCACGTGCCCGGCAAGCAGGACGGATGGCTCATCCTGACCCGCTCGGACCGGCCGATCGCGGTGTGGGATCTGAAGGAGAAAACCGGCGCCGACACCCCCGAGCAGGAAGCCAAGCGCATCGAACTCGCACAGGAACTGGCCGCCGCCGGCCTGGCCGTCACTCTTCCCTCGGACGCCTACATGGTGTTCTTCGCCGAGATCCCCGCCCACCCCACCACCCCCCGCTACACCGTCGTCGACGACGGCAGTGGCCTCGGCGGCCTGTTCGGTGGCACGCACCTGGTGATGGACACCTGGACGAAGGTGCACGTCGCAACCGCCCGAACCCCCGAGAAGGCCGTACAGCGCTGCGCCGACTTCACCCGTGCTCAGAGCACGCTCGACGCCCAAGTGGCTCCCGGCAGCCTCCCTGCAGGCAGCCACGCCGACCCCGACACCCGCTCGTAGACCCTCTTGTCCCTCGCCCGCCCCTGGCCCCCGGCCCTCGCCCCGACGGCGGTGCCGGGGGCCGCGCCATACTCCGGCCCCGGCCGCCCCGTCCCGAGGGCTTGTGGGCCACCGCCGGGCGGTTGCGGAGCTTGGTCGGCCGCGTTCGACAGTGAGACCGGGCCCCCAGGCCCGCCCCCCGTTCTCCGGCCCCCTGCGGCGCACGCCGCATACCGCCAGACGACCCACCCCCAGACCGACCAAGAGAGGTCCCGTGTCTGAGCACACGCACCCCACTAGCTGGATCGAGACCGAGCTTTCCAATGCGCTGGTTCCCGAGAGCCGACGCGCCGAGTTCCTGGAAGGGCTTGACGGCGCTTCCTGGGTACCGGTTCAGGGAACTCACCCCTTCTCGCAGGGATACGCCGTCCGCGCGGCGTTGAGCCGGATTCCGGACGCTCTTGAGGCCACGTACTCGCAGACCTGGACGGTGCGCCCGGACGAGGAAGGGGAACGGCACTACACCGTCATCGGGCTCCGGACGCGCCGGCAGGAGATCGTCCTCCTAGACGACGGAGACATGACGGTGCAGGGCGTACTGATCCGACCCGCCACGACCGGCTGAGCGCCCGCACCGCCCACCGCCGGGGGCGCGCCGCCGCCCCGCGGTTTTGGCTTGCGGTGTGTCTCGAGCGCCGTGCCAGCGGGCCGCCCGCGGCTCCGGTTGCGGGTCTTGTCGACTGCCGGGTCATGGTTCGGATCACCGGCCCGGGGGAGCGGTGACTACCCCTTCCCCCACGGTGCCGACCTCACCAACGACCGCCGACGGCCTTCGCCGTCCCACGGGCAGGAGCAGAACCGATGACCGACACTCCCATGACTGCCGACACCGCCCTCCGCCTCGCCGACCCGTTCGCCCCGTTCGGATTCACCCCCGACAGGTATGCGGAGATCACCTTCTACCAGTGCCGCGAATGCGGGGCACGAGGACCTGTCGGCCAGGCCCTGCTTGACAAGACGTTCGCCGACCTGCCCGCGCAGGAACAGGCAGCACACACCTGGCCGACCGACCACTTCGACGCCGAGGGCCACGAGGACTCCCACCGCATCACCCTCTCCCGCTCTCCCGCCCGCACCACCACCCCCATCCGCCTGATGCGAAGGCTGGCCCGGCCCGCCGACCGCACCTGACCCGCACCAGCACCGCCGACGGCCCGCCCCTCACCGGGCGGGCCGTTCCGCATTCCGCACCGCACCGCCCCGCCCCGGCCCCGCCCCCCCCATGCCTGCTCCCGCGTCCTCTCGCTGCCGCCCCCGCCTGCCCACTGCTGGTGGTGCCGGGGGCAGGGTGTTGCGCGGCTTGGCCTCGACCACGGCAGTGTTGGTGTTGCCGGAAGCGCTCCCGCACCACCCCCTGTGTGGTCGAGCCTTCGGCCGCCGGGCCGCCCCCACCCCTCCCTGGGGCGGCCCGGCACACCGCACGAGCCCCCAACCCCGGGCCGGACGCGCCAGCGAGTCGCCCCCGGCCCGGATGTGGCCGCGTGCCGCATCCGACACATCGCCCGTAACTCCCCGAGGAGGCCCTGCTCGTGCCTGACCGCATCGTGACCATGCCCGCCAGCACTGACCGGTTCGTGCTCACCGACCGCCCTACACCCACCCTCACCCACCGCTACCGCCCCCTGCCCGACGGCCTCAACACCAGCCACTACACCGTCGTCCCCGCCCACCAGGTACGCACGGGCGACGTCATCGCCGCCTTCTTCAGCGACGGCCCCGGCGTCCGCCGCACCCGGCACGTTCCCGAGGCGTTCACCGCGCACCCCCGCGCCTTCGGCGCCTACTGCCCGGCCGAGTGCCAAACGTGCGAGGACACCCACACCTACGGTGTCGCCGCGGAACGGTACGTGTGCCTGGACCCCGCCGACGCGCGAGCGGACTGCATCATCGTCTTCCGCAACACCCCGGTCGCGATCATCCCCGCCGACGTCGCGGCCTGCTTCCCGCCCCTGGACAGTGCGCCGCTGCTCCCGGACCTGTTCACCCTCGACGACGGCGACCACGGCCCGTACGAAGCCCTGCCCGTCTCCCGTTCCTGGGGCCCGTGGGAGGCCATCAGCGTCACCCGGGCCACAGCCGAGCAGATCGCCACCGACCTTCCCAACACCCATGCCGGCCGCCACCTCACCTGCCACTGGCTGCACGACACGCTGCTCATCGCCTCCGACCCCCGTCTGCGCACCGAACCGGGCCGACCGGGCCACCTCATCCGGCCCGACGCCGACGGCCGCTACCTGATCAGTGGCCTGTGGCGGTGGGAGGACTGGTCCCCGCCGCCCTGCCCCGGCTGCTCGACCGACACGGAGCAGATCGACGTCGAGGGCGAGAAGGTCTGGCGCTGCACCGCGCCCGACTGCACGCGACGCACCTACGGCACCGGCGACCCGGACGACGACGAGGACCTGCCCCCCTACACCGAGACCGACGAGGACGGCGCCGCGATCGTCTACCACGGCACCGGCGAAATCGACATCGAGACGACGGCCGAACTCGCCGCCCAGAACGGGCCTCAGCAGGACGACCAGGACGCCGACGGGGACGACAGCACCGACTGACCGCCACCCCCGCACCCCGGCCCCGGGCGCAGCAACCACGCTGCGCCCGGGGCCGCCTCGTATTCCCCGCCGACCGTGCCACCAACGCGCACCAGCTCCCTCCGGCAGACCCCGGCGTCCGCCCCGAACCCGCGTGCCGAGCTCCACGCCCGCGCCGATCAGGCCGCCGCCTGGGTCGCCCCGCACATCGTCGCCTTCCCCACCAGCTGACCCTCCGCGCATGGGCGGTTGTTGCGGGGCTTGCCCGCCTCTGCGGCACGGTCTGCTCACCGGCCGGGGGAGTGGTGACCACCCCCACCCCCCGGCCGCCCAACTCCGGCCATCGTGCGTACCGCCGGCGGCCCGGCCCCCTGGCACAGTCCGCAGCTTCGAGGAGAACCCTTGACCACCCACGTCCAGCGCCCTGCCGCCGTCACCGCCCGCATCGACACCCCCGACAACGCCCCCGCACCGGCCGCGTACACCGCCACCGTCTACATGAACACCGCCCGCCACAGCTTCGACGGCTACCAGCCCCACCACCCGCTCGCCGAGGCCACCCGCCCCGACGGCAGCCCCCTGTGCCTGGTCTTCCACGCCAGCGACCGCACCCGCGGGCACGAGACCGCTGCCGAAGCCGCCTTCGAAGTCGGTAACCGTCAGGGCCCGGACGACAACGGCCAGAGCTGGCCCGCCGACGTCCGCTCCATCTCCGTCGGCGACGTCATCAAGGTCACCGGCCCCGACCACTGGATCATCCACCTCAGTGTCGACTCCACCGGCTTCTCCACCGTCCCCGAGCCCACTAACCTGACCGGCCTCGTCGGCACCCGTGCCACCAGCCGCCGCTGACCACCACAGCCGCCGCCCCCTACGGCCCCCGGGCCGGGACACCCCGTCCCGGCCTGGGGGCCGACCACGTACCGCGCCCAGTCCCGGCCCACACCCGACCCGAGCCCGCCGCCCGCCCGGCCCGCGGGTGTGCCGGGCCTGTTCTCCGTCATCGTCCCCACGGGCAGGGGGGTTGCGGGGCTTGCTCATTGCCGTTCCACAGTGCGTCCGGCACCGAGGGAGCCGCCCCGGCGCCCGGCCCATCCTTCACCTTCAAGGAGCACCTCGTGTCCGACACCCTCCTCACCGTCCTTTCCCTCCTTCCCGTACTGGTCGCGCTCGTGGCCTTGTGCGTGACCATGTCGCCCCGCTACTCCGAGCGCGCCCGGCGCATAGTGATGCGCGTCGTCTTCGGCTCGATCGCGGTGTCCGGTCTCGCCTACCTGGTGGGTGGCTTCCTGTATTTCGGGTCGGTGCTCATCGTGATCGCTGCCCTGCCCCTGGCCGAACCGCACCTGCTCCGCTGGATCGCGGCGCGCAGGGACGCGAAGCAGTCCAAGTAGTAGCCGCCCAGGCCCGCTCGTGCCTGTCCTTCCCGCCCATCCCAGCTGGCGGGGGGACCGGACCTGGCCCTCCCTGGCGGGCCCCCTCGCCCCTGCCCCCGCCGTGCCCTGTGGCCCCGGTACCCGCGTTCGCGGTGCCGGGGCCGTCCCATGTCCGCGCTTGCCCCCGGCCAGTGCTGCGCCTCGGCGCGCCTCGTGGGGTGTCAGGGTGCGCCGCGATCCGGCCCCGCGTGCAGCCGGCACGGCCCGCGCGGGTTGCGCCGCTTACCGGCACCTCCCACACGGTGCAGCCACCCCCGCAGCAACGGCCGACCCGCCGCCCCTCGGGGGGAATCCTGCCCGGCTCACCGGACCGGGCCCCACCACCACGGAGAACACATGGTTCCTGTCTCCGGCCCCTTCCCGATCACCGACGAGGTCACCAACACGACCAGCAACCTCTTCTACAAGACCACCGAGCTCGAGCGCGGGCAGATCATGCTCGCCCACTACGTGTACTTCCACGGCGACGACATGTACGACGACCCCGACGGCTGGCAGCGCTTCAACACCACGGGCGCCGTTCCGGCCGCGGCCGCTCTCATCCGCGACGTCCTCACCTACGTGCACCAGCACGCAGGCGGCACCGACGCCGTACGCCGCACCATGTGGGAGCTGATCGAACTCGCCGACACCGACGCCGACCCCGGGACCGGAGGCATCAGCGACGGCCCCACTGACTCGGTATCCGAGAAGCGGCTCACCCAGATCGCGCACCACCAGACCGAACTCGGCCACCTGCTCAAGCACCTGGCTGCACACCTCGGGGTCCAGACCCGCCCCTGACCCCGGCCACGGCACGCCTCACGGTCCCGGCCCCGCGCCCGCCTCGGCGGGCGCCGGGTCGGGGTCGTCCACTCACCGTGGCGCACCACGAGGCACCGCCGCCAGCCCGGGGCGTCCGGGTTCCCCGGCTCCACCCCGCGGGTGGTTGTTGCGGGGCTTACCCGCTGGCCCGGCACTGTCGGGTCACCGGCCGGGGGAGTGGTGACCACCCCCACCCCCTCGGCCGCCCAACTCCCGGCCACCGCGCGCACCGCCGCCGACTGGCCCCCTTGCCGCAACCCACAGCTTCGAGGAGAACCCTTGACCACCCACGTCCAGCGCCCCGCCACCGTCAGCGCCCGCATCGACGACGACAGCACCCGTGTCCCGGCCGCCGTGTACCCCGCCCCGGCCATGTCGGTGGAGGAGTACCAGCGCCGGACCCTGGAAGAACTCGCGGACGACGTCATCGTGGGCGGTGTCGCCTACAGCCGTGCCGAGTGGGAAGCGGCTGAGGAGGGCGTACGCCGTACCACCACCGACGAGGACGACCCGCGCCGTGTCCGAGCCGCGGAGGTAGCCCCCGCCGCCCGGCGCGCGCCGTCGGTCTGGAACGGCACCGACGCCCCGTTCTGACATGGCAACGAATCCCCGTCCCCGTACCCTCCGCCGCGCCAAGTACGCCAACGGCTACGTCACCAGCGACGGCCGCTACAAGGTCACTCCGCACTACGGGCCGAGTCTCCGCGGCGGCAGCGTCTCCCGCCCGACCTCGTGGACCCTTGCCGACCTCCAGGGTGAGTACCCCGAGCGTGAGCGCCCGCTGCTCTCCGATATCCGCGACATCCTCAAGGAGCGTCCCTGATGTCCCGCAGGCCCAGCCCCAATGGTCTGTACTGCGAAAGTACTCGCAGTAGCTACAAGGGCAGCTGCGTCGACCCGGCCGTGTGGATCGTCTACTGGGGCGACCCGGTGGCCAACGAGGTCAAGACGAACTACGCCTGTGCCTATCACCTGCACAAGCTCCTGCTGGACCTCACCCCCAAGGCCGAGTTCTGCAGCGACATGTTCCGCGTCATCCCCGCCAGCATGCTCGTCGACTGGGTTGCTAAGCAGGGCTCCCAGAAATAGCGGGCAGCCGCCTTCGGCCCTGGTACCGCGCTCGCGGTGCCGGGGCTGCTCGGTGTCCGCGTCCCCGCTGGCCCCGGCCCTGGCTCGTGTGCTCACCTTCTGCGGGCGTGCTGCTTGGGGCGTGCCGCCCGCCGGTCCCGGCCGCCGCCCGGTCAGTAGCACGGGCCGCCGCATACCCCGTGCTTGCCTGGCTTGCCCTGTGCCGGGTCACCGTGCGGATCACCGGCCCCCGGGGGAAAGCAGTACCCCTTCCCCACCCCGGGCCGACGCACCCGGCCGCAGCCGCGCCTCAGTTCGCCTCGCCGGCCCCGCCCCCTGCCCGGAAGGACCCCGCCCCGTGCCCCGTACCGCCACCGTGTCCCGGCCCCGCGCCACCCGCATCGACGTCGCGCCCCTGGACTCCGCAGACCACTCCGCCTACCTCGCACTGCTCGACCTCGCGTTGGACCAGGGCCTGCCCGCCGAAGTCGCCGACATCCTCACCCTCGCCCCGTTCAAGCACCCCTTCACCCACGGCCCCGCCCTGTGCATGACCGCCCGCACCCGACGCACCACCACACCGGCTGGAGCCGTGTTCGCCGCCGTCCCCGAATGGGCCTACGAGCACCCCCTGAGCCAGGCCAACCCCCGACTCTCCGACTTCCTCGCCGCCACCAACATCGGCATCTACGGCCTGGCCGTCGCACCCGAACACCGCCACCTGGGCATTGCCCGCTCACTGCTCGCCAAGACGGAGACCCTCGCCCGCAGCACCCGCTACCGGCTGGCCTCCCTCATCCACAAGCCCGAACTCGCCGACTTCTACCAGCACCTGGGATACACCAGCGCGCACCACATCGTGATCCCGACGCCCGACGGCGCGATGGCGCTGACCCAGCCCCGCCCCATGATGACCGCCGTCAAGCCCCTCCACCCCAGCGTCCGTATACGGACCGTGCCCGGCGCCCCCGGACCCGTGGTCACCGGACTCCTGCCCGGCTGCGACCTGCCGCCCACCGCCCACTTCCGCAACGGACACCTCATCGCGTGACCGGCGTCCGGCCCGGCGCGGGGCCGCTCCCGCCCGGTAGAGCAGGCCCCGGCGCACCTCTCGGCCCCGCGCCCACCCCATCGGGCGCGGGGCCGCCCCATGCCCGCGCTCTGGCTTCCACCCAGCCCCCGGCCCCGGCGCCGGCTCCGGCTCCGGCTCCGGATTTCACCCCGCCACGCCTTGCCCGGCTAGCCGGCCGCCACCCCACCATCACCCCGTCAACCAGCCGCACCCCTGATGGGAGTACCCGCCGTGACGACCGCCGTGACCCGTTCCCACACCGTCACCGCCCGCATCGACACCGACAGCACGGCCACCGAGGCTGCTGGGGAGCCCGATGGCCCCCTCACCGCGATCCGGCAGGCTCTGGCCGCCGCCCACGACGTCTCGCGCCTGGACATCCGCCGCGCCGTCGACCAGGACACGTACGTCACCATCACGCACCACCACGACCAGCCCGACGAGGTCCGACACGCGACGCATGCTGCCTACGCCGCGACCCTCCAGGAGGCCGGTTGGGAGCAGGCGTTCAACGTCGGCCTGCTGGTCCTGATCCCGGGTATCCCGCCCGCCGACACCGAGCCGGGCACGCACACCGCGACGTGGGCAGTCACTGTCGATGACGTCCGCGATCCCGTCGATGCCGCCTATGAGGCCCGCGGCCTGCAACACGAGCACCAGATCACCGAAGCAGTGTGGACCGTCACCGACGCCACGGGCCGTCGGCACCTCATCATCACCGACGACGAAGTCGGCAACGCGGAAGACGGGCACGGCGAGTGCTTCGAGCCGCACCTCACCGCCGACGGCTACGCCGACTGCGACGGCACACCCCTCTAAGCCGACTACCCGCCCCGCGTTCGATCACCAGGAGGCGCACCTGCCGCTGACCACCTGACCCTGCCGGACCAGGCCCGCCCGCCCAAGGTGTTCCGTACTGCGTTCCGTGTCTGGCCCGCCCCGCTACTCCCCGGCCCCGGTTCCGCTCCTCGCGGTGCCGGGGCCGCCCCCATGCCCGCACCTCTGGCTGTCTGTAAGCACTTCTTTGGGCTCCAGGGTGGGAACGTGAAGTGGCTCCACGGGGTGTAAGAAGTTGATTTGGCTCCACCCGCTCCTGGTACG
>NZ_JBHXNP010000131.1:0-23483 GCF_042719495.1 Streptomyces sp. NPDC058525 | reverse complement strand
AACGTACAGACAGGGACGAACGTGGGATCGCCTACGGGATGCGAGTCCTATGGCGACGGAGGCCTCGTAGTAGTCGCCGGAGTCACGACCGGCCAAGGGGGAGGGAAAGCCGTCCGCAGGGCGAAGGGGGCCAGGTGATTCGGACACCGAGACCTGGGAGGTATGCGTAATGCAGAGCGCCAAAACGGTGCTGGGTGTCCTGCGTGAACGCGGCAGGAAAGGCCTGCCGTGCGATGAACTGTATCGACAGCTGTTCAATCCGCAGTTGTATCTGATGGCCTACGGTCGCATCTACGCCAACCACGGCGCGATGACACCCGGGGTCACGCCGGAAACCGTGGACGGCATGTCTCAGCGGAAGATCAGCCGGATCATCGAATCGGTACGTCACGAGCGATACCGCTTCCGCCCGGTCCGGCGCGTGTTCATCCCGAAGAAGAATGGGAAGACACGTCCGCTGGGATTGCCGACCTGGTCGGACAAACTCGTCGGTGAAGTTGTCCGCCTCCTGCTGGAGGCGTACTACGATCCGGTGTTCTCCGACCGGTCTCATGGATTTCGCCCCCGCCGGGGCTGCCACACCGCCTTGCGGGAGGCGGCCCACACGTGGACCGGGACATCCTGGTTCATCGAGGGCGGCATCGCCGACTGCTTCGGCAGCCTGGACCACCAGGTCCTGCTGGCGATCCTCGGCGAGAAGATCCATGACCAGCGGTTTCTGCGGCTGGTGCGCAACATGCTGACGGCCGGATACCTGGAGGACTGGAAGTGGGGGGCCACGCTCTCCGGAGCGCCGCAAGGCGGAGTGGCATCCCCGGTCCTGTCCAACATCTACCTGCACAAGTTGGACGAGTTGGTCGAGAAAGTTCTGATCCCGGAATACAGCCGGGGAGCCCGCCGGGCCCGCAATCCCGTTTATCTGGAGTTGCAGAACCTCCT
Source organism: Streptomyces sp. NPDC058525 (assembly GCF_042719495.1). Lineage (NCBI taxonomy): Bacteria > Bacillati > Actinomycetota > Actinomycetes > Kitasatosporales > Streptomycetaceae > Streptomyces > Streptomyces sp. NPDC058525. The sequence continues at coordinate 22,544 of NZ_JBHXNP010000131.1, read as the reverse complement.
GGCGAAAGCCCGCCGGCGCGGCGACCAGGCAGAAGCCCGGGCGCTTCGTCAGCAGATGGTCAGCCTGCCGAGTTCGGATCCGAACGATCCGGGGTACCGGAGGCTGCGCTACATCCGCTACGCGGACGACCACCTCCTCGGATTTACCGGACCGAAAACCGAGGCCGAGCAGATCAAGCACCGCCTGGCGAAGTTCCTGCGCGACGAACTCAAACTGGAACTGTCCCAGGACAAAACGCTGATCACCCATGCCCGTACCGGGGCCGCGAGGTTCCTCGGCTATGAGATCACGACTCAGCACAACGACACGAAGAAGACTGGCCGTTACCGTCGTGTCAACGGCCAGATCACCCTACGTGTCCCACGTGACGTGATCAAGGCCAAATGTGCCCCTTACCTGTTCTGCGGGAAACCCGCGCGGAGGAACGCTCTGATCAACAGCGGCGATCACGCGATCGTTGCGACCTACGGAGCGGTCTACCGGGGCATCGTCCAGTACTACCTGCTTGCCGGAGATGTTTTCCGGCTGCACCGCATGCAATGGGTCATGGAGACCTCCATGCTCAAGACCCTCGCGGCCAAGCACCGCTCGACCGTGTCGAAAATGGCAGCCAGACACAAGGCCAGGATCGACACGCCCAACGGGCCCCGAGTCTGTTTCGAGGCCCGCATCGAGCGGAAGAACAGGAATCCACTGGTGGCGAGGTTCGGTGGAATTCCACTCCAGCAGCAACGGTCGGCAAAAGTCGTCGACCGTCGCCCAGCCTGGGTGGACTACCCGCAGAAGGAGCTGATCACAAGGCTTCTGGCGGATACCTGTGAGATCTGCGGAAGCATCGGGGATGTCGAGGTACATCACATCCGTGCACGTGCCGATCTCGCGCATTCCGGATGGCCACCGTCCGACTGGGCGCGCGTCATGCTCGACCGGCGCCGCAAGACAGTTGTGGCCTGTGTCAGCTGTCATGACCGTATTCATGTCACACGATCGGCTGAATCGCTCACGCGGTGATCACTGGAGAGCCGGTGATCGGGAAACCATCACGTCCGGTTCGGCGGGAGGCCGCGCGGAAAAGGACCTGCCACGGCAGACCACCTCGCCGCGCGGCCGACCCAACCGGCTGGCTCATGAACCACCGCCGGCTGGCCCGAGACTACGAAGCCCGTCCACACCGCTCCGAAGCCATGATCCACCTCGCGATGATCAACCTCATGACCCGCAGACTCACCGCCGAATCCACCCCCACATGGCGTGGTCTAAGAATCGCACTCAACCCGGCAATCCGGGATGAAACAACGGGATGAAACGCCCTCTCAGAGCCACAATCCCAGATGTAGAGCTGGCTGTGGCCAATACTCACGGCCGCTGTCTGGGTTCGCAGTAACTGGCTCATGACTGGTGAGTCTCCCGCACTCCGCTCTGCCCGCGAACGGGAGCCACCCCTACCGCTCATGGCCGCCGTACCCAACGGCCGTGGCCGTATCAGCCACCCCGAGCGCCACACCCGTCGGCGGCCTGCTCGGCAGCGCGATGAGCGGCTGTGGAGTCCCGTACAGCCTGCCGCCGGTGAAGCTGCGGAACCGGGAGATCAGCATCTGGCCGATCGTGAGTTTCCGCCGCTCCACCTTGCCCTTGCGGTGGGCTGAAAGGCGGGCAGGCGGTCTATGACCACGGCCAAGCCGCCGAGAACCTGCTTGACCGCGCGGGGGCGAAGTCCAGGCCGCGGTCAATCCGTACGAGCTCAGGCCACGCTCCGAACGGCTCGTACGGGTTGCTCTCCTTACTCCCCAGTTACCGGACCGGACGGTCCTGGTCAAGCCCCCTCCAGTCCCCCCTGCCGTGAGAGAAACGTGCCGACCGGCGCGGCCCGCCCTCCGGGCGCCTCGCCCGGAGGGCGGGAACGACGATGGCCCCGACACAGAGAGCTGAGTCGAGGCCATCACCCGCACGCGTCCCGCCGTGGGGCGTCGGAACAGTGCACCTGTCGCCCCTTCCAACGCCAACCGGGTCGCGGGGGTTACGCAGCAGCAGAGGAAACGGTGGCCGATCAAGGCACGCCGTGGCAGTTCGGATCTACAGGCCGCTCCCATCAGTTCGAAGGAGCGGTCCCCCGGCAGCGCGTCCTGCCACTCCGCACGTCGGCCTGGGGCCTGACCACGTCCGAGGCCAGGTCAGGCAGATCGTCGCGCAGCTGCGCCGCCCACTGATCCGTCAGCGCCCTGCCGTTCACGTACAGCTCGCCGTCCACGTCGACCGACCGGGCGCGGCGTTACGGCTGGTAGATGTCCTTCCAACCGTTCCAGTGGCCGTTGGCTGTGCGGGTGGTCTGGCTGATGGTGCCGTTGGCGATGGCGGTGAGGCGGAAGCCGTCTCCGGCCGTAGTTGCGAGCAGTTTGCGAGTGTAGCCGGGGTCGCCGACGACGGTGGTCACATCTCCCCACGCGGTCCAGGTACCGTCGGCTCGGCGGGTGGTGTGGTAGATCCGGCCCTCAGATGCTGCGCCGAGCTGGAACTCTGCGCCGGTGCCGGCGCTGGCGGCGGCCTCAATCGAGGCCAGCGGGGTGGCGATGGGTAGCTGGGTGAAGGTCTGCCAGTTCCCTGCGGCGGTCTGGGCCGCGTAGTGTGCCCGGCCCTCGGAGAGGATCGCCATGTTCGGCTGATTGTTTACCGTGGCAAGGGTGATCTGGTCGATCTGCGCAGGGGTCCCCGGAACGAGCCGCCAGCTGTCCCAGCGATCGGGGTAGCGGGTCGTCAGGTAGACCTTATTGTCGGCGACCGCCGCGATGACCATGTTCGCGCCGTTCTGGGGGGCGGCCATCTGCGTCACGTGGGGCAGTCCGCCGCCGGCGGTCGTGGCGTCTCCCCAGCGTTGCCACTGTCCCGCGGGTGGCCGGACGGCATGGTGGATCTTGCCGTTGGACAGGGCGAGGACGTGGGGCTGTCCGTCGGTGCCGATCGTGGCGACCTGTTCGACGTTCGGGAGGTCACCGGTTTCGGATGCGGTGCCCTGGACGCTGCCCCCGGTGAACCCGTGCCACACGTGTCCCTCGGCGACGGCGACCAGCTGACCGCCCTGGGTCGTGGTGGCGTCCGCGAGCGAGGTGGCCGTGTCGTTGTCGTCCCACTGGATGCCGCTGTTGAGTGTGGCCTCGGAGTCGTTGCCTGCCTTGTCGGTGGCGTAGGCCTTGAGCTCGTAGCGACCCTCACCCATCTTCGGCAGCAGCACGGTGGCCTGCCCGTGCCAGGCCTCAACTCGTCGCGTGGGCTGGTCGGTGTTGATGCCGAACCGGTAGGTCTGGACGTGTTCTCCGCCCTCTGCGCCTTCTGCGGTGAAGGTGGCGATCCCCTTGTCCGGGTCGATGTCGATCTTCGGGGCGGGTGGTGCGGTCCGTTTTGCCGTGAACCGTCCGCCGCCTTCCCAGCGGGATGTGCTCGTGCCGTCGTCGGCCTGGACTTCCCAGTGGTATGACTCGTCCCAGGGCAGCCATCCGTCCGGGATGCGGAAGTCGGCGAGACCGCCACTGGGGACGGTGACGGTGGCTTCGTTGAACCAGCCTCCGCGGTCGACGTAGTGCACGCGGAACCGGGCCGTCACGTTTCCGCTGTCGGGGTCGGAGATTCGCGCGCGCAGGTGCACGCCGCTGGCGAGGTTGGTCTTGCCGATGTAGCCGTGGGGCGTGAGCTGTGGTGTCATGTGCAACTCGCCGGGAGTGTTCGGCGGCTGGTTGTACTCGATGGAGAGGGTGGTGCTGTTGAGGAACTTCTTCCAGCCGTGAGTGTCAGTCTCGTTCTCCGCCTTCAGCCCCAGGGTGACGTCTGACCAGCCGGGCGGTTGGGGCCCCATCCCTTGGCCGTGTTCACGGTAGCCAGGTGCTGGTTCCAGGCTGGCTGGGTTCGCCACGTGGTACTGGAGCTGATCGCGCCAGTGGACCACAGCTGAACCGGCCGGGCTTCACAGGACCAGGACCATTCGAGTTGGGTGGAGAACGTGCCCCGGATGACGTTCTTGCCAGCGAACCCGACTGTATCCATCCGGTAGAGCGACCGGGAGAGTCCGTTGGATTCGTTCTCGTAGCCGACCCGGGCCAGTTCGTTCTTGTTCCAGTACGCGGTGTCCTGGAACTTCTTGTACACCCGACTCCAGGCGATCCGGCCACCGCTCATCCACGGGTCGATGAAGACCGGAAAGACGGTGTCCTTGCCCCTGAGGATCTTCTGGTCCGGGACCACCTTCAGTGTGGAGCCGTCCACCTTGGTGGCCATCGCGGCCTGCTTAGCGTTCAGACCTGGTTCCCACGCCGTGGAGGCGCTGCCGTCTGTGGCCGCAGGGGCGCTGCCGTCCCGCGCTGCGGGGGCGCTCCGCGCCAGCGAGGCGATCTTCTGCTGTCCGGCGGTCGGTGTCGATTCCCACATGGTCACGGTCCCGGAGGGGCAGGGCACGCTCTCCGGAAGCTACGAGTCGAAGATCGACTACAACAGCACCGGTGACCCCGCCTCGGTGCACCTTCCCGCCGTCGGCGGTCTCCCCTCGGAAAAAAAAGCTGGACCTCGCCTACAACGCGACGGGCATGCCCAGCACCCTCAAGGGCTCGGCCGAGTACATCAGCAGCACCCGGTACACACCCTTCGGCGAGATCATGCAGTACATGCAGGGCGCCAAGGGCAAACGGATGATCCACACCACTTACCTGGACGACTCCACCCGCCGGGTCACCAAGTCCTTCGCGAACCGCGAGGTCGCACCGTTCGAACTGTCCGAAGTCGACTACACCTATGACCCTGCGGACAACATCACTTCCCTCAGCGAGCTGCGCGAGAAGACGACCCGCGACACCCAGTGCTTCCGCTACGACTACCTGCGTCGTATGACCGAGGGCTGGACCGCCAAGGAGAGCTGCTCGAGCGGTCCTTCCGCGGCCACCGTCGGCGGAGTCACTCCCTACTGGCACTCCTACACCTTCGACCCCACGGACAACCGCACGAGCGAGACCAAACACGACGTCGGCAGCGGTGAAAGCCGACGCACCTACACCTACCCGGCCGCAAAAGGCAACCAGCCGCACGCATTGAGCGGTGTCGACAGCGTGGAGCCCACCGGGACCCGCAAGGACTCCTACGCGTACGACGCCACCGGCAACACCACCATCCGCAAGATCGGCAACTCCGAGCAGAAGCTCGAATGGGACACCGAAGGACAGCTCACCAAGGTCACCGAGGGCACCAAGGTCACGGAGTACGTCTACGACGCTGAAGGCAACCGCCTGCTGCGCAAGGACCCTTCCGGCACCACGCTCTACCTAGTAGGGCTTGGTCAGGTTGGTTGTGGTTGAGCGTTTCCTTCTGGTGCGGTGTTGCGTTGAGAGGGTGTGACTCCGGACGAGATTGCTTCTGTGCGTGGTGAGTTGGAGGACTTTGCGGCGGAGGTTTTCGAGCCGTTCGCGCGTAATGATCAGCGTCGGTGGGGTCGGGTCTACCTGCGGGGCCTGCTCACGGACGGGCAGCGCAAGTCGGTCGAGCCGATGGCCGCCCGGCTGGGCGAGGACGGGAACCGCCAGGCCCTGGCCCACTTCGTCACCACCAGCCCGTGGGATCCGGCGCATGTGCGGGCCCGGCTGGCCTGGAGGATGGAAAAGGCGATCCGGCCCACCGTGCTGGTCTTCGATGACACCGGGTTCCTCAAGGACGGCAATGCCTCGGCGTGCGTGTCGCGGCAGTACACCGGCACCGCGGGCAAGGTCACGAACTGCCAGGTCGGCGTCTCCCTGCACATGGCCTCCGATCACGCGTCGGCGGCGGTCGACTGGCGGCTGTTCCAGCCGGAGACCTGGGACCCCTTCTCGCCGAAGGCGGACCCGGACAAGGCCGCCCGCCGCGCCGCCTGCCAGATCCCCGACGACGTCGGGCATGTGGAGAAATGGCAGCTCGCGCTCGACATGCTCGATGAGACCCGCTCGTGGGGCATCGAGGTGCCGCTGGCCGTCGCGGACGCCGGATACGGCGATGCCGCGGCCTTCCGGCACGGCCTGCAGGCCCAAGGCCTCAACTACGTCGTGGGAATCTCCACCACCCTCTCGGCCCAGCCCGGCCAGGCGGTGCCGGTGACCGAGCCGTACTCCGGGACCGGACGGCCGCCGGTGGCGAAGTACCCGGACAAGCCACAGTCGGTGAAACAGCTGGTCATGGGGGCGGGCCGGAAGGCGGCGAAGCCGGTGCAATGGCGTGAGGGATCCCGGCCCGGCACAGGCCGCAGTGGCTTCAAGCGAATGTACTCGCGGTTCGTGACCTTGCGGATCCGGCCTGCCGGACGCGAGGTCCGCCAAGCGGTCGACGGCCCGGAGCTTCCCGAGTGCTGGCTCCTGGCCGAGTGGCCGGCCGGCCAGACCGAACCCGTCCAGTTCTGGCTCTCCGACCTGCCCGCCGACACCCCGCTGACCACCCTGGTCCGCCTGGCCAAGCTCCGCTGGCGCATCGAAGGCGACTACCGCGAGATGAAACAGACCCTGGGCCTGGCCCACTTCGAGGGCCGCACCTGGAACGGCTGGCACCACCACGTCACCCTCGTCTCCGTGGCCCATGCCTTCTGCACCCTGCAACGACTGGCCAGAGCCCCAAAAGACACGGCGCCGGCCTGAGCCTCTACCGCATCGTCCGCGAGCTCCAGACCCTCCTCGCGACATGGACCGGCGTATGCCCCACCTGTCACCGCGGCACACCCACACCAACACCAACCTGACCAAGCCCTACTAGGACCGCGAGGATCATCAGCAGGGGTACGGGACCGGGACGAGGGCGAGGGCTGCGGTGGTCGCGCCGCCGAGGGCGATGAGGGTGGCCGTGCGGGTGGTGACGGAGGTGCGGGCGGACAGGGCTGAGTAGAGCCGGCCGAGGGTCTGGCCCGCTCCGCCGAGTCCGAGGGCCCAGGCGGCTTGGATGGGCGTGGCGCCTCGCTCGGCGAGGAGCGGGATGAGGCCCAGGACGACGGCGTACATGGCGAAGCTGGAGAGCGTGAAGGCCGCGGCCAGGAGGAGGAAGGGGCGGCTGCGGGGAACGGGGGTGTGATCGGTGGTGGGCGCAGGTGGTGGGGCGTCCGGCCACGGGGCGCGGAGCGCCAGGGCGTGCGCGGGGATGGTGATCGCGGCCAGGACAGCCGCGAGGACCGTGTACGTGGCCCGCCAGCTCATGTGGTCGGCGAGGAGTGCGGTCAAGGGTGCGAAGACGGTGGAGGCGAGTCCGCCGGCGAGGGTGACGATCGTCAGGGCGCGGATGCGGTCGGGGCCCCACCAGCGGGTGAGGGCGGCGAAGGCGGGCGGGTAGAACGTGGCCGCCATGGCCACGCCGGCGAGCAGCCAACCCGCACTGAATACTGCGAGATTGGGCGCTGCCGCGATCACCAGGAGGGCGAGCGCGCCGAGCACCGAGCCGGCCGTCATCACCGCTCGCGGCCCCCGGCGGTCGAGGATCCGGCCGATGGGGATGCCCGCCAGGGCGGAGATGAGCAGGGCGGCGGAGAAGGCCGCGGTAGTGGCGGCCGGGGACCAGCCGGTGTCGGCGGTGATCCGGGAGCCCAGGACGGGGAAGGCGTAGTAGACGATCCCCCAGCTGGTGATCTGGGTGACGCACAGGGCGGGCAACGCGGCGCGCGGCCGCGACTGGACCCCCGTCCCGGTCGCGGCCGGGGCGGCCTGGGTGCGTTGCACGCCTTTCAGCAGCCGCCGGAGGAGGCGGGGGCTCCGATGGTGAGGGTGGCCGGGGCGGCGCAGCAGCCGCCGCCGGTCTCTTCGGCTGCTGCGGGCTGGTCGAAGAGGCCCGCGCCACCGCAGACTCCGGTCTCCGGGAGGGTGAGTTCGACGCGCTCGGCGGCTTCCTGGTCGCCGGCGAGGGCGGCGGCGATGGAGCGGACCTGCTCGTAGCCGGTCATGGCCAGGAAGGTCGGGGCGCGGCCGTAGGACTTCATGCCAGCGAGGTAGACGTCCTGCTCCGGGTGGGAGAGCTCCACCGCGCCGTGCGGGTAGACGGTGCCGCAGGAGTGCTGGTTGGGGTCGATCAGCGGGGCCAGTGCGGTCGGGGCCTGGAGGCGCTCGTCGAGGCCGAGGCGGAGCTCGCCGAGGAAGGTGAGGTCGGGGCGGAACCCGGTCAGGACGATGAACTCGTCCACGGGGTCGAGTCGTCGGCCGTCCTCGGCGACGAGGACGAGTCGCCGCTCGCCGTCGCGCTCGATGGCGTCGGTGCGGAAGCCGGTGACCGCGTCGGCGTGGCCCTCGTCGACGGCAGCCTTGGCGGCGAGGCCGAGGGCGCCACGGGCGGGGAGCTGGTCGGCGGTGCCGCCGCCGAAGGTGGAGCCGCTGATGCCGCGCCGCAGGATCCAGGTCGCGTGCGTACCGGCACCCTCCTCGCTCTTGGCGAGGTCGGCGAGGTAGGCCAGGGCAGTGAAGGCGGAGGCGCCGGAGCCGATGACGGCGGTGCGCTTGCCCGCGTAACGGGCGCGGACGGCGGGGTCCTTCAGGTCGGGGACGCGGTAGGAGATCCGGTCGGAGGCGGCGCGCTCGCCGAGGGCGTGCAGGCCGCTGGCGCCGACCGGGCTGGGGGTGGACCAGGTGCCGGAGGCGTCGATGACGGCGCGGGCGAAGATCCGCTCCTCGTGCCCGTCGGGGCTGGTGAGGTGGATGACGAAGGGCTGGGTCTCGCGGTCGGCGTCGACGATGCGGTCGCGGCCGGTGCGGGAGACGCCAGTGACGGTGGCGTTGTAGCGGACGCGGTCGCCGAGGAGGTCGGCCAGGGGCTGGAGGTAGAGCTCGGCCCAGTCGCCGCCGGAGGGGTAGGTGGCGCCGTCCGGCTTGACCCACCCGGTGGGTGCGAGGAGCTTCTCGGCGGCCGGGTCGACGACCTCGGACCAGGTGGAGAAGAGCCGTACGTGCGACCAGTCGCGGACGGCGGACGCGGCGGCCGGTCCGGCCTCTAGGACCAGGGGCTCGATGTCGCGCTCGACGAGGCGGGCGGCCGCGGCGAGTCCGATCGGGCCGGCGCCGATCACGACGACGGGCAGGGTCTCGGTGGATGCGGTCACGGTGGTCACGGCAGTCTCCCCGGTTGTTTTGACGTTCGTCGATGTCCTGACGCCTCAAGCATCAACCCTGGATCGACGTTCGTCAACATAGACATCTGTCGAATTTCCGCGGATGATGGGGGCATGACTACGAAGGTGTTGCCGCTGCTGGAGCCAGAAGCAGCCGCGGCGTGCTGCCCGCCCCTGACGGAGCGCCCACTGACCGCCGAGGAGGCCGAGCGGACCGCCGTCATGTTCAAGGCCCTGGGCGACCCAGTGCGCCTGCGGCTGTTCTCCGCCGTGGCCTCCCACGAGGGCGGCGAGGCCTGCGTCTGCGACATCTCCGATGTCGGCGTCTCCCAGCCGACGGTCTCCCACCACCTGAAGAAGCTCAAGGACGCCGGCCTGCTGTCCTCCGAGCGGCGCGGCACCTGGGTCTACTACCGGGTCGAGCCCGCCGTCCTGGCCGCCATGGGCGCCCTCCTCACCCGGGCAGCCGGCGCGTGAACTTCCGCATCGAGCCTCTGACCTGGGCACACGCGGATCAGGTCCTGGCCATCTACCAAGCCGGCATCGACGAGGGCAACGCCACCTTCGAAAAGGAGGCCCCCAGCTGGGCGGAGTTCGACGCGGCAAGGCTCGACGGGCACCGCTTCGGCGCCATCGGCCCGGACGGGCGGCTGCTCGGCTGGGTGGCCGCCTCGAAGGTCTCCGACCGGGACGCGTACGCGGGCGTGGTCGAACACTCCGTCTACGTCCACCCCGACGCCCGGGGCCGCGGGGTCGCCCGCGCCCTGCTCGATGCCCTGATCGCCTCGACAGAGCCGGCGGGCATCTGGACGATCCAGTCCGGCATCTTCCCCGAGAACACCGCGAGCCTGGCCCTCCACCAGAAGGCCGGCTTCCGGGTCATCGGCACCCGCGAGCGCATCGGCCTGCATCGGGGCATGTGGCGCGACGTGGTCCTCCTGGAACGCCGCAGCCCGAAGATCGACTGACGGCACGAAGCCGGCACGTCACCGCACGGTGCGCGGTCGGCCGCATTCAGAGGTCCGGACGAGTCCGGGGCGAGAGCCCGGTTCCTTTCCCTGAAGGTGGGGCCGGTCCATGGCGGACAGGGCCCGCCACCGGGCAAGATGCCCAAAATGAGCACCGATCAGCATCTCGCCCCGCCTCGTTCGACGCACTCGACGCCCCTGGTGTTCGGTGCCGGAGCGGCGATCGGCATCCTCGGCGGGATGATCGGCCTGGGCGGCGCGGAGTTCCGCCTGCCGCTGCTGATCGGCCTCTTCGGGTTCGCCGCGCTCTGTGCGGTCATCCTGAACAAAGCGATGAGCCTGGTCGTGGTCCTGGTCGCACTCCCAGCCCGCATGGCAGCGGTCGCCGCCTCTGAAGTCGCCGCGCACTGGCCCGTCGCGGCCAACCTCCTGGCCGGAAGCCTGCTCGGCGCGTGGGCCGGAGCCTCATGGGCGGTACGGATGCGCAGCGCCACCCTCTACAAGGTGCTGGCGGGCCTGATGGTCCTCATGGCCGCCGCCCTGGTCGTCACGCACACCACCACCCTGGACTCACTCGCGCTTCCCCTAGCGGCGCAGGTGCCGATCGGCGTGGTGGCCGGCTTCGGTATCGGGGTGGTCGCCGCGATCATGGGCGTCGCCGGCGGCGAGCTGCTCATCCCGACGATCGTGCTGCTCTTCGGGCTGGACATCAAGACGGCCGGAAGCATGTCCCTGCTGGTGTCGCTGCCGACCATGCTGGTGGCCTTCGCCCGCTACAGCCGCGACGGCAGCTTCGCCGTGCTGGGCGCCAATCGCCGCTTCGCTGTGGTCATGGTCGCCGGCTCGATCACCGGGGCGGTCCTGGGCGGCCTGCTGCTCGGCGTGTTCTCCGACCTGGTCCTCATTCCCGCGCTCGCCGCGATCTTGCTCGTCTCCGCGGTCAAACTCGCCCGTCACGCCTGAGAGCCCGGAGGGTCCCGCCCCCGCCCCACAGTCCTGATGCCGCGCCGCCCCGACGGCGCGATTCGCCCTCAGATTGGGCCATTCGGCCCTGATGTCAGTGTTGGGTGGCATCAGGCGTGACTGATATGAGAGTGTCAGTGCAGGCTGACTTCACCAGGTGCTGATGTGATCGGCCTGCGCCCATGCCCCCGACGGGGGCGCGTCGGCTGCCGCTCCCCGAGGGCGGATCGCGTGGCCGCGTACGTCACCCCTCCACATCGAAAGCGAGTGCTCTTATGACCACGACCCAACCCGGCCCAGCCGTGCAGCCGCCGGGCGCCGAGGACCACTCGATCGTGGCCAAGCTGTCCACCCTGGACCGCTTCCTGGCCGTGTGGATCCTGCTGGCCATGGGAGTCGGCCTCGGGCTCGGCCGGTTGATCCCCGGCCTGAACGACGTGCTGGCGAAGGTGGAGGTGGGCGGGATCTCCCTGCCCATCGGGATCGGGCTGCTGGTCATGATGTACCCGGTGCTGGCCAAGGTCCGGTACGACAAGCTCGACGCGGTCACCGGCGACCGGAAGCTGATGGTCTCCTCGCTGGTCATCAACTGGGTCGTGGGCCCGGCGCTGATGTTCGCGCTGGCCTGGATCTTCCTGCCTGACCTTCCTGAGTACCGGACCGGGCTGATCATCGTCGGGCTGGCCCGGTGCATCGCCATGGTCATCATCTGGAACGACCTCGCCTACGGCGACCGCGAGGCCGCCGCCGTCCTGGTCGCCCTGAATTCCGTCTTCCAGGTCATCGCCTTCGGAGCGCTCGGCTGGTTCTACCTCGACCTGCTGCCCCGATGGCTCGGACTCGACGACGGCCAGGGCTTGGACGTCCCGGTCTGGCACATCGCGCTCAACGTGATCGTGTTCCTGGGCATCCCGCTCCTCGCGGGCTTCCTCACCCGCCGCGTCGGCGAGAAGAAGCTCGGCCGCGCCGCCTACGAGGCGAAGTTCCTGCCGAAGATCGGCCCCTGGGCCCTGTACGGGCTGCTGTTCACGATCGTCATCCTCTTCGCCCTCCAGGGGAAGACGATCACCTCGCAGCCCCTGGACGTGGCCCGGATCGCGCTCCCGCTCCTCGTCTACTTCGCGCTGATGTGGTTCGGCACCTTCGCCCTCGGGAAGGCCATCGGCCTCGCCTACGACCGCACCGCGACCCTCGCCTTCACGGCGGCCGGCAACAACTTCGAGCTGGCCATCGCCGTCGCCATCGCCACCTTCGGCGTCACCTCCGGCCAGGCCCTCTCCGGCGTCGTCGGACCCCTCATCGAGGTCCCGGTCCTGATCGGCCTGGTCTACGTATCCCTCGCTTGGCGCAAGAGGTTCGCGGCGGGCCGGGTGGCGACGCCGGGAGGGGTGCGCTGATGCACTGCCTCGACTGCCACGCCCAGGGAGCGGTGACTCCGGCCGTCGGTATCTGCTGTGCCTGCGGCGCCGCCGTGTGCGCCAACCACGCACGCGTCGTCACGCGCGAGGTCCACCGGCGCCCCTTCCTCGCGCCGCCCGTCGAGACGCCGGCCCGCAGCGTGCGCTGCTTCCCGTGCGGGGGAGCCGACAGTCGCTGACGGGTCATAGGGCACGGGCGCAACAGGTCGAACGTCCCTAGTTGCCACCACCCACCCCTATCAACAGTATTTGCTGTTGATAGGGGTGGGTGGTGGTGTTAGCGTCGGGGTATGACAACGACTCTCCCGGTCGCGGTGACCACCCCGGCGGCCCTGCTCTCCGAAGGTGACCGGGCCCGGCTGCTGGCTCCCAAGCTCCGCGCCCTGGGAGACGACACCCGCCTGACCCTGATGCTGCTGATCGCCGAACGCCCCCGCACGGTAAAGGAGCTCCAGGAGGCCACCGGGCTGAGCCAGACCCTGGTCAGCCACCACCTGGCCCCCCTGCGCGAGCAGGAGCTGATCAGCTCCAAGCCGCGCGGCCGCAGCAACGTCTACTCCCTGTGCTGCGCCGAGCTCGGCGGCCCCGTCCAGTTCCTGGCCAGCCTCGCCGCCCAAGCGCCCGAGGGTGCCGCGCCTGTCAGTGAAGTGACCTGAGCCGGGCGCCCGCCCGGCCTTCCGTACAGCCCCAAGACTGAACTCACCCCCACCCACCAGCCCGTGCGTCAACGCCGGTGGGACGGCACAGCGATGTCTGCAAGCCCTGAGGTGCACCACCCGTGAAGCACGTCCTCGAAGTTCTCCAGACGTTCGCCGTCATCACTGGGGTCCTCGCCGGCATCCTGCGTGCGGGAGTGCCGTTCTCCGCCGCCGTGGCGTTCCTGATCTCCTCGCCGATCCTGGGCCCGTTCGTGTTCGTGGCCGTCGGCGCGCTGTTCGGCTGGAAGATGGCCGTCAGCTTCACCGTGGTCGCCTCGATCGGGACCCTGCTCATCGCGCACGGCATGCACCGCGCCGGTTTCGCGTCGCAGGTCAATCGCGTACGGGTCTCCGGCGGCCAGGAGAAGGAGTACGTTCCCTGGCGCGGCCTGCGCGCCGAAATGCCCGGCGCCTGGCGCGAGTCCGTGGTCGAGCTGAAGCCCATGGTCAAGCCGATGCTGATCGGCGTATCGGTCGGCGCCCTGATCTACGGGGCCGTGCCCGCCGACCTGATGGCCGCCGCCGCCGGTGACGGCAAGTGGTACGCGATCCCGCTCGCCGCGCTGATCGCCATCCCCCTCTACATGCGGGCCGAGACCGCCCTCCCCATCGGCTTCGCCCTCATGGAGCGCGGCATGAACCTCGGCGCCGTCTTCGCCTTCGTCATCGCGGCGGCCGCCATCAGCCCGCCCGAGATGGCCCTGCTCACGAAGCTGTTCAAGCCCAAGCGCCTGACCACCTTCGCCACCTCGGTCTTCGCCCTCGCACTGGCCGGCGGATTCCTCGTCCCCCTGGTCGCCTAACCCGGCCCCGTAACCCCCACCCCGTTCAACCCCGTCAAGGAGACCTCCGCCGAGTCCCGCCAGGGCTCCACCACCTGATCCGCCAAGCGAGGGCTGCCGTACGTGTTCAGGAGGTGAGCAGGTCGGCGATCTCGCGGGCGGCGTCCCGGGCGGGGCGCCCGACGCCGATGAGGGTGGCGGAGGCGGGGCCGGTCCAGTCACCGTAGCCGAGCAGGTGAAGCCGCGGCTCGTCGACGACCCGCGTGCCGACGGTCGCGATGTGGCCCCGGGTGCCGCGCAGGCGCAGCGATGCGAAATGCGCGAGGGCGGGGCGGAAGCCGGTGCACCAGATGACGGCGTCGGCCTCGGCGGAGGAACCGTCGGCCCACTCGACGCCGGTGGGGGTGAGACGGGTGAACATCGGCTTCGCGTGCAGGAGCCCTGCATCGCGGGCGGCGCGGACGGGCGGCACGGCGACGATGTCGCCGAGCAAGCCCACCCCGCCGGTATCCGCACGGCCCGCGTCCAGCGCCTGGCGGCGAGCGGTGGCGGAATCGAAGAGGGCCCGGCCGTCTATGCCGTCGGCCAGGTAGCGCGGCGGACGCTGGGTAACCCAGGTCAACTCGGTGCTGGGTGCGAGGTCGGCCGCGATCTGGGCAGCGGAGTTCCCACCACCCACCACGATCACCCGCTGCCCGGCGAACTCGTCCGGACTCCGGTACTGGACGGTGTGGCGCTGTCGGCCCTGGAACTCGCGCCGCCCGGGGACAGCGGGCAGGAAGGGCCGGATCCAGGTGCCTGTCGCGCTGATGACCGCGCGGGCCCGCCAGTCGCCGGAGTCGGTCTCCACCCGCAGGTGTTCGCCGTCGCGGTGGACGGCCGAGACCCACACGCCCCGCTGGACGGGAAGCTCGTACCGCTTCTCGTAATCGGCGAGGTACGAGACCACGTGCGCAGCGTCCGGATACACCTCGCCCTCCTGGGCGGGCATGAAGCGGCCCGGCAGCGAGGAGTACGCGGCCGGAGAGAACAGCCGCAGCGAGTCCCAGGTGTGCTGCCAGGCCCCACCGGGTGCCGTCTGGGCGTCGAGGATGACGTGCTCGATGCCCAGGCGGCGCAGGTGGTAGCCGGCGGCAAGCCCGGACTGGCCACCGCCGATCACCACCACACCCGTGGACCGCGTCATGCCGCAGGCGCTCCGGCGGTCGCCGTCTTGCCTCGCATGAAGATGACCGCCACCAGGGCCAGGCCCACCACCGCGCCTACGAGCTGCACACCGACGAACGCCGGCACGGAGGCCGGGGCGATGCCCGCGAAGGTGTCGGTGAAGGCGCGGCCGATGGTGACGGCCGGGTTCGCGAAGGAAGTGGAAGAGGTGAACCAGTACGCCGCGCCGATGTACGAGGCCACCGCGACCGGCGCGAAGCGCAGGCGGTCGGTGCGGGCCAGCCCGAAGATCAGCAGAATCAGACCGGCCGTAGCGACGACCTCACCCAGCAGCAGATTGCCAGCCGAGCGGTCGTGGGTCGCCCACTTCACCAGCGGCTCGCCGAACATCGCGTCCGCAAGGATGGCGCCCGCGATCGCGCCGACGATCTGTGCGGGCACGTATACGGCCAGGTCACGGGCGGTGACTCCGCCGCCGGTGCGGCGGGTGGCCCACCACTCGGCGAGGCTGACCACCGGGTTGAAGTGGGCTCCGGAGACCGGGCCGAGGAGGACGATCAGGACGCCCAGGCCGAAGACCGTGGCGGTGGAGTTGGCCAGCAGCTGCAGCGCGACGTCCTGGGTGAGCTTCGTCGCCTGGATGCCGGACCCGACGACGACCGCGACCAGCGCGGCCGTCCCGACGAGTTCGGCGGCGGCGCGCGCCACCAACGGGCTGGCGCTCGCCACAGGTGTGGACTGTGACGCGTCGGCGACTATGCCTGGCGCCGCTGCCGGGGCGACGACGGGCTCGGTGACGGACAACGGTTCTCCTCGGGCAGGTGAGGGGCAAAGCAGACTATGGGCAGGACCGCTTGATGTTCGCTTCAGACGTGGCACGCGCGGCCTGCGCGAGCCCTGCGAACTGGCCGGCGATGGCCTCGATGACTTCCGGGCGGAGTCTGTAGTAGATGAAGCGGCCGCACGGTTCGGTCTCCACGACCCCGGCCTCTCTGAGCACCTTCAGATGGTTCGAGAGGTTGGTCTGCTTGGCACCGGTCTCCTCCACGAGGTGCGTGGTGCACAGCGTCTCGCGGGAGAGCAGGGTCACGATCTGAAGCCTGAGGGGGTCTGCCAGGACTCGGATCAGTTCAGTGTCGACTGACGTCATCATGTGCTGATACTGTCACATCAGTTGGGGCTGACACCAGCCCGGCCTGACCTTATTGGCTCCTTTGAACGGGATCGCCATGCCCACCCCCTCTTCTTCGCCCCTCCTGCCGGACGAACGCCTGGCCGCGGGGGCAGCCCGCCTCACCACCCGCTACTCCGGCCGCTTCGCGCCGGAAACCGTGCTGGGCCTGCTCGCCGACTCCTACGGACGTCTCGCCGAGCACGCCCGGATCCGTACGCACCTGGTCGTGCTCGCGGAACGGCTGACCGCCGAGCGCCTGGACGCCCTCGCCCACACCCAGGGCCTGACGAGCGGCCCGACGCGGGTCCTGTTCGTGTGCAGCCACAACGCCGGCCGCTCCCAGATGGCCGCCGCCCTCCTCACCCACCGGGCAGGCGAACGCGTCACCGTCTCCTCCGCGGGCACCCACCCCGCCGACGAGGTCGAGCCGCACATCGCCCAGGCCCTCACCGAGGCGGGCGCCGACCTCTCGGACGCCTACCCCAAGCCGCTGACCGAAGAAGTCGTCCAGGCCGCCGACATCGTGATCACGATGGGCTGCGGCGACGCCTGCCCCGTCGTACCCGGACGCCGCTACCTCGACTGGCCCGTCGCCGACCCCGACGGCGCACCCATCGCCGTCGTCCGCGACGCCATCGACGCCCACATCACCGAGCTCCTCACCCAGCTCGCCCCCTGAGCGTCCCGGCCCACGCCCTTCTCCACCGCAGTCGCTCTCACCCCAAGGAAGAACAGATGTCCTCCGCTCCTGCCGCCTCCGTCCTGTTCGTCTGCATCCACAACGCGGGCCGCTCCCAAATGGCGGCCGGGTTCCTGCGCCACCTCGCCGGCGACCGCGTCGAGGTCCGCTCCGCAGGTTCGGTCCCCGGAGACAAGATCAACCCCTCGGCCGTCGCCGCCATGGCCGAGCTGGGCATCGACATCTCCGACCAGAAGCCGAAGGTCCTCACCCCGGAAGCCGCCCAGGCGTCCGACTACATCATCACCATGGGCTGCGGAGACGCCTGCCCGTACTTCCCCGGCAAGACCTACCTCGACTGGCAGCTCGAAGACCCCGCCGGCCAGGGCGTCGAAGCCGTCCGCCCCATCCGCGACGAGATCAAGGACCTCATCGAGGGCCTGATCGCCGAGATCGACGCCAAGAAGCAGGCCTGACCCCGTGACCGACACGACCACCGCCGGTGACGGCATACGCAACGTCATCATCATCATCGGCTCCGGCCCTGCCGGATACACCGCAGCCCTCTACACCGCCCGCGCCAACCTTCAGCCCGTCGTCTTCGGCGGCGCGATCTTCGTGGGCGGTTCGCTGACGACCACCACGGAGGTCGAGAACTTCCCGGGCTTCCCGGAGGGCGTCGACGGCCCGGTCCTCATGGACAACATGCGGGCCCAAGCCGAGCGCTTCGGCGCCGAGATGATCGACGACGACATCGTCTCCGTCGACCTGACCGGTGACATCAAGACCGTCACCGACTCCGAGGGCACCGTCCACCGCGCAAAGGCCGTGATCATCGCGACCGGCTCCGGCTACCGCAAGCTGGGCCTGCCCAAGGAGGAGGACCTCTCGGGCCGCGGGGTGTCCTGGTGCGCGACCTGCGACGCGTTCTTCTTCCGCGACCGCGACATCGTCGTGGTCGGCGGCGGCGACACCGCCATGGAGGAAGCCACCTTCCTCACCCGCTTCGCCCGCTCGGTCACCATCGTCCACCGCCGCTCCACCCTGCGGGCCTCCCAGGTCATGCAGAACCGCGCGTTCGCGGACGACAAGATCTCCTTCCTCTTCGACAGCGAGATCACCGAGCTCGAGGACAAGGACGGCAAGCTCTCCAGTCTCACCGTCCGCAACCTCGTCACCGAAGAGACCCAGCGCCTCGACGTGACCGGCCTGTTCATCGCCATCGGCCACGACCCGCGCACCGAGCTGTTCACCGAACAGCTCAACCTCGACGGCGAGGGCTACCTCAAGGTCCACTCACCGTCCACGCGCACCAGCCTCCCCGGCGTCTTCGCCGCCGGCGACGTCGTCGACCACACCTACCGCCAGGCCATCACCGCGGCCGGCACCGGCTGCTCCGCAGCCTTGGACGCCGAGCGCTACCTCGCCGCCCTCGCCGACAAGCGCTGACCACACACGAGAGGAGGCCGCACCGTGGCCCTCAAGAACGTCACCGACAAGACCTTCCTCCAGGACGTCCTGCAGAGCGACAAGCCGGTACTCGTCGACTTCTGGGCCCCCTGGTGCGGCCCCTGCCGCCAGCTGACCCCGTCACTGGAGGCCATCGCCGCCGAACACGGCAGCAAAATCAAGATTGTCAAGCTGAACATCGACGAGAACCCCGAAACGGCCGCCGCCTACGGGATCATGTCCATCCCGACGATGAACGTCTTCGTCGGCGGCAGGGTCGCCAAGACCATCGTCGGAGCCAAGCCCAAGGCCGCCCTCCAGCGCGAGCTGCGCGACTTCATATCCCGCTGACCGCCCACCAAACCAACGCCCTCTCGCGACAGTTCCACAAGCCCCGGTCCCACCAAGCCCCTTGGCGAGACCGGGGCTTCACGTTCTCCGGCGCGTACTGATCGGCGGCACGCACGACACGGCCGATCAGAGCCAGACTGTCAGTGGGGCCTGGGCCTGGTACACCTGGAACCACGACACTTCCGTCGGATCACCTGCGGAATATTCCTCGGTATAAAGCCGTGCACTCTCTTGAGAGTTGACATCGCCAGGGCTGGAGGTGGACCGTGCACGACCGAAGTAGCTTGGTTGCGGATCCCGCCATGCTCACGCTGGCCCGCGACTCGCGCGGCTGGACACAGTCCGAACTTGCCAGCGAGTTGTCACGACTTGAAGGCGCCCGCATCACGCAGGGGTACGTGAGCCGAGCCGAGGCCGGCCGCATCCCCGTCAAGGATGCGCGCGTGCAGCTGTTCGCCGACGCACTCCGCTACACGCCCGACCTGCTGTGCCGCACGTCTGACACTGCCGAGGCCGGCGTCGGGCTGGTTCACCACCGCAAGCGCGCCTCCCTGGGGGCGCCCGCCCTGCGTCGGATCCATGCGACGTTGGCTCTCACCCGCCTCCAGGTCGAATCCCTGACCCAGGCAACAGACTTCCATCTCCCCATCCAGTTCCGGCGTATCGAGGTCAACGACTTCGATACCCCTGCGGACGCGGCGGAGTCGGTGCGCGCGGAGTGGAGCGTCCCCGCGGGTCCCGTCGACGACATGGTCGCCCTGCTCGAAGACGCCGACGCACTGGTCGTGGTCCGCGACCTCTGCACCACCGCGCTCGACGCGGTGAGCCAGTGGCCTGCGGACAAAGCGCCCCTGGTGCTCCTCAACTCCACTACCCCGGCTGACCGTTCCCGCTTCAGTCTCGCGCACGAGCTGGGTCACCTGGTGATGCACGACGAGCCCGGCGAGGGACGCGTGCAGGAAGATCAAGCCAATCGGTTCGCTGCCGAATTCCTCATGCCCCACGAGGTCGTCCTACCCGAACTGAAGCCAGGCATCGACGTATCGCGGCTGCTGGATCTCAAGGCGCGGTGGGGGGTGTCCATGGCGACTCTCATCAGGCGAGCCATGGACCTGGGCGTTGTCACTGAATGGCAATACCGCACGCTCATCGTCGAGTTGTCGGCACTCGGCTACCGCACCAACGAACCGACCATCATTCGGCGCGAAACCCCGCGCCATCTCGCTCGAGCCGTGACCCGGCTTGAAGAGCAGCTCCACCTCAGTCCGACCGAGACCGCTCACCTGGCGGGCCTGGGTCGCGAGGAGTTCCACGAGATCTACTTGTGCGCTTCTTCTCCGTCCGGACACAAGGACGTACCGGACCCTTCTGCGAGGTGATTCATGAGCAACACCCCGTCCCCGGGTGAGCGACCGCCCGCCCTGAAGACGCTCGACCACACCGTTGCCGCCGCGCCTCTTCTCCAAGGGCGGGTTCTGCTCCACGAAAACGCCGTCAACCTTCCGCGCCCGCGGCCCGCGCTCGATGACGACTTCAGCGGTGTCGTGATGACCGGAGCCAAAGCCGACGAACGGGCCTTCCACCTTCGCAGCACGGCCGGCTACGAAGGCACCCTGCTGATCGACAGCGCCCCCTACACCGCTTATACCGCGACGGCGGACGAGCCGTTCATGGTGCCCACCGACGAGCTGTTCGCCTCGGTGGACACCTCGCTGGCCTTCCAGAAGGCGCGCGGAGCGAGCGCAGCACTGACTCCGACCGGCTACATTCCGACCGCGGACTCCAAGACGCTCAAGGCAGTGATACGCGAGGCCAACAAGATCGAACGCGCCGACACCGTCGTAACGCTCCCCATCGACGTCACGTGGCTGAACCGCGAGAACATCGGCCAACTCATCGCGGTCTGTACAAAGATCCGGCATCCGAAGGCTCTCGTCCTCTTCCGTCAGTTCGATCCGCTGGAGCAGACGAAGGACATCCCCGCCAATCTGCGCCGGCTGCTGGCCGAAGTCGAGCACATGGCGCTCCTGCGGACCGACCTCGCTGCGCTTGATGCGGTCGCGCATGGCGCCTTCTGCGCCGGCATCGGCGTGCAGAGTTCACTTCGCCACGCGATCCCGCCCGGCGAGAAGGCCCAGACCAACAAGGCGGGCCCCACCTACCCGAACGTGCTGATGCCGGAGCTCATGTGTTTCAAGGGCGCTGTGTCGCTCGCCAGGCTGTACAGCAACGCCGATCCCGCAACCTGTTCCTGCGAGGAGTGCGACGGACGCAGCCTTGATCGGTTCTACCTGCCTGACGGCGAAACCCGACGCGAGGCCGACAACCACACCGTCCTCACCTGGAGCGACTGGGTCACCGAAATGGCCGGCTACCAGCCAGGCACCTCGCGCAAGTCGTGGTGGCGCGACAAGTGCGCGGCCGCGATCGACCGCTACGCGTTGGAGAACCAGCGTATCGGCCTGGGCGCCAGCCCCAGGTCCGGATTCCAGGCGCCCGCGCCGCTCAAGGCATGGGCGACGCTTCCCATCGCCTCGTAGCGGGCAGGGGGCCGGCAGTTCAGGAGAGCTGACGGTGAACGTCTTCCAGAAACTTCCAGCCGGCGACGGTGTGGCGCCTGCGTACGAAGGGACGTGGCGGGACTACCACTTCCACCGATTCCCCCTGCTGCGTGAGAAGGCCGATGCCGAAGAAGTCCGCGCGCAGCACGGCATCATCCTTGCGCCGCAATGCGCCCTCCACCACTACCGCGCGAGAACAGAACGGAGTAAATCGCTCGGCCTTCTCCATCGCCGACTCCCAGCTTCGGCCGGGCACGAACGCCATGTCTATGTGGACAGGATGCGCCGCTCGGCGGGTGATCGACCCGTCCCTGCGGACTGCCGCGCCCTTCGGAAGTGACTTCAGCACCCGCCGCTCCCTCTCGCCGAGGGAGTCGGCAGGAACGGGCTCGCCCAAGGGCAGCGACATAAGGAGGTCCAGCACGTCAGGTCGCGTCAGTGGCGGCATTCCAGCAGCTGCCCGCCGCTCCAGTTCGCGCACGTCAGACCGATAGGCCACAACGGCTTCGACGCCGAAGGCCTCCACGAGCGCGAGCTTCGCCTCCCGGGGCACGAGGTCGCAGGGAGCCAGCGCACCTGCGACGACATCCATCTGTTCTCGCGCCACGACCGGCATGAAGCAACCCGCTCTCGTTTCGAACCGACACCCTCGTCTGCGGTGCCTCTGCATGCCCCTGCTTACACTCAGGCACCCATCACCGGAAGCACGAGCGGCTCACCGTTCACACGGTCCACTCTCCGAAACCTTCCTGGCCACAGCCAAGCGGGATCGCCAGGCTTAACCAGCCTTCGCCTGCCCGAGACACGGGAACGCCTCCGTACGGAAAGCCAGGCTAGTACGGGCACGCGTACTAGCCACGGCCGCCTCCTCGGATGATCAGGAAACGGCCAGCACACGCCACAGGCCGACCAGCGAGCGTCCACGGCGGCCACCAGCGAACGACTGCGAGCCTAGCCACCACAAGCAGCCATGCCTACATCTGTCCGAATCTTCGCCGCCGTCAGCCCACCCCTCAGTCTCTTCCGACCGCGCCGGGCGGAGCGGGGCTGAGAACATGCCCGTGAGGTATTCGTGCGGTGGGGAGTTCAAGTGCCACAACAGGTCAACGAACGGCAGCAACAGGTGCTGCAATGGGTCGGCCGAGGCTGCGCTGACGGCGTATGGGAAGGAACTGGGTACAAACTCAGCTGCCAGGCCCTACACAGCCGTGGACTGGTCAGAGTCTCCAAGCGGCAAGGAAAGTGGTCCGTCGTGCTCAC
>NZ_JBHXNP010000130.1:0-23598 GCF_042719495.1 Streptomyces sp. NPDC058525 | reverse complement strand
GTCCAGTACAAGCTGTGGTCCTCCGCCTTGCGATGCACCGCACCGGACGCCGCGACCCGGCAAACCTTCCCGGCCACAGCACTAGCGCGGGTCCAGGGCCAGTTGGACCACGCGGCCCTCGCGCAGGACGAGCAGGTCCGGGGACTCGTGCTCGTAGTGGCGGATCCGGCCGACCGGGCCGGGCGGGCGGATGTGGGGTGCCAGGAGCAGCAGGAGGTCCTCGAGGTCCGGGAGCTGCTCCGCGTGGATCTCCTGGCGGCTGGTCAGGGCCCAGCCGTCGCGCTCGTCCGGCCCGAACTCGCCGACGAGCATGCCCCCGACGCGCCACGCCGGGCCCCGGGTCCCGAGCAGCCCGTCCGGCGCCAGCTGCCGCCGGAGCTCCGCGAGCAGCGCCTCCGGGGCGGTCTCGACGAGGTTGAAGGCCAGGTCCAGGGCGTAGAGATCAGCCATGTCCCCGATGCTACGGGGCAGGTCCGACAGGCCCGAAAATGGGTCGACCGCCATGATCGGCTCCGGTACGGTGGGCCCGCACGCGTGAGAGCCGCCGAAGTCTCCACTCCTTCCGGACCGTTGGAGACCACCGGTGACCGCGACCTCGCCCGCCCTCGAAACCACCCCCGCCGCCTCCGGCCGGGCTCCCGGCAACGCCCCCGGCAGCGCCGGCCGCGCCGCCTGGCTCGCCGACCTGCCCGTCCTGGCCGTCGCCGTCGTCTGGGGCGGCAGCTACCTCGCGGCCAAGGGCATCACCACCACGCAGACCGTGATCGGCGTACTCGTCCTGCGCTTCGGGCTCGTCCTGCCCGTGCTGGCCGTCGCCGGATGGCGCCGGCTGCGCGCGCTGACCCCCGCCCAGCTGCGCGGCGCCGGGCTGCTGGGCCTCGTACTCGGCGGGATCTTCCTGCTGGAGACCTACGGGGTCGTGCACACCTCCGCCACCAACGCCGGGCTGATCATCAGCCTGACCATGATCTTCACACCGCTCGCCGAGGCCGCCGTGCGCCGGCGGATGCCCTCGGGCGCGTTCCTCGCCGCCGCCGCGGTCTCCGTCGCGGGCGTGGTCCTGCTGACCCAGGGCGGCGGGTTCACCGCACCCAGCCTCGGCGACCTGCTGATGCTCGCCGCTGCCCTCGTCCGGACCCTGCACGTGCTGCTGACAGCCCGCATCAAGGCCCTCCAGGAGGCCGACGCGCTCTCCCTGACCACCGTGCAGCTCGGCGGCGCCGTCCTCGTCTTCGCGGTCCTGGCCGGGCTGCCCGGCACCGGAGACAGCCCCTGGGCCGTGGCCGCCGGATTCGGCGCCGCCGACTGGGCCGGGCTGGTCTTCCTCTCCGTCCTGTGCACGCTCTTCGCCTTCTTCGTGCAGATGTGGGCCGTCCGCCGCACCTCGCCCTCCCGCGTCAGCCTGCTGCTCGGCACCGAGCCGCTGTGGGCGGCCGCAGCCGGCATCGCCATCGGCGGCGAGCACCTCGGCCCCCTCGGTCTCGCGGGCGCCGCCCTCGTGCTCGCCGGCACGGCGTGGGGCCGCCGCGCCGTCGGCTGATTGTCCGGATCCGCTCCCCATCGGGGGCGAACACCGGCCCTAAGGTGGCCCGATGGCCACCCGCTCACAGATCCGGGAGCTCCTCCAGCCGGACCCGGCGCCCTTCACGGCGCGAGAGCACGCACGCCTCCGCGACCCGGAACGCGGCGAGCGCCTCCCGGCCGTCGCACGGGTTGGGGCCCTCGCCGCGCACCAGGCGCACGAAGGCCGTCAGCTCCGCCTCGTACGCGGGGGCGAACCGCTCCAGGAAGCCCGGCCACGGCTTGCTCGCCGGAGGCGGGCCCTGCGGCTCGGTCGAGGCGATCGGCGTACGGTCGTCCAGCCCCACGGAGACCTGGTCCAGCTCCCCGGCCAGCTCCATCCGCACGTCGTACCCGGCGCCGTTGCAGCGCGTGCCGGTCGCCGTGACCAGCGTCCCGTCGTCCAGGGTGAGCACGGCCGCCGCCGTGTCGACGTCGCCGGCCTCCCGGAACCGCGCCGGACCCGCGTCCGACCCGGCCGCGTACACCTCGGTGACCTCGTGCCCGGTGACCCAGCGGACCATGTCGAAATCGTGCACCAGGCAGTCCCGGTACAGCCCGCCCGAGGTCGGCAGGTACGCGGCCGGCGGCGGCGCCGGATCGCCCGTCGTCGTCCGTACGGTGTGCAGCCGGCCCAGCGCGCCCGAGCGGACCAGCTCCCGGGCCGTGCGGTAGCCCGCGTCGAAGCGGCGCATGAAGCCCACCTGGAGCACCCCGCCGGCCGCCTCCACCTCGCGCAGCACGGCCAGGGTCCGGGCCAGGTCGGGGGCCAGCGGCTTCTCGCAGAACACCGGCAGCCCGCCGCGCACCGCCCGTACGGCCAGCTCCGCGTGCCCCTCCGTGGCGCAGGCCACGACCACCGCGTCCACGCCCCAGGTGAAGACCTGCTCCACGGAGGGCGCGGCGGTGGCCCCGAGCCGGTCGGCCAGCCGGGCCGCCCGCGCGGGATCGGCGTCGGCGAGCAGGAGCGAGCCCGCCTCCGGGTGGCGGGCGAGCGCCGCCGCGTGGAAGGACCCGATCCGGCCCGTCCCGATGAGCCCGATGCGCATGCACTCAACCTGACCCCGTACGGGGGACCTGTCAATCTGCCCGGTCCTGCCCCGATGAGCCTGCATGGTCCACTGTGGCGGATACTGAGCGGCTGGAACCGGAATGACCGAATTGGTGACGAGGGAAGGGCGCGGCGACGTGGCTAGGGTTCGGACAGGGGTACGCGTCGTGGGCGCCGTGCTCGCGGCGGTACTGGGAGCCTCGCTCGCGGGCTGCAGCAGTACGGGCGGCAAGCGTGCCGAGGAGCGGGCGAAGGCCGCTGAGGCGGGCCGGCCGGCCGTCTCCACCCCGCGCTGGACCTTCGCGATGGTCACGCACGCGGGCGACGGCGACACCTTCTGGGACATCGTCCAGAAGGGCGCCAAGGAGGCCGCGGCGAAGGACAACATCAACTTCGTCTACGCCCACGACGACCAGGCACAGCAGCAGGCCCAGTTCGTGCAGAACGCCATCGACCAGAAGGTCGACGGGCTCATCGTGAGCCTGGCCAAGCCGGAGGCGCTCAAGGACGTCATCGGCAAGGCGGTCAAGGCCGGCATCCCGGTGGTCACGGTCAACTCCGGATCCGCCCAGTCCGCCGAGTACGGGGCGCTCACCCACATCGGCCAGGACGAGACCATCGCGGGCGAGGCGGTCGGCACCGAGCTGACCAAGCGCGGCCGCAAGAAGGCCGTCTGCGTCCTGCACGAGCAGGGCAACGTGGGCCACGAGCAGCGCTGCGCCGGGGCGAAGAAGACCTTCTCCGGCACCATGGAGAACCTGTACGTCGAGGGCACCAACATGCCCTCCGTCCAGGCGTCCATCCAGGCGAAGCTCCAGGCGGACCCGTCCGTCGACGCGATCCTCACCCTCGGCGCCCCCTTCGCCCCCACCGCGGTCAAGGCCAAGGAGGCGGCCGCCAGCAAGGCCGAGGTGGACACCTTCGACCTCAACGAGTCCGTCGCCCGCGACCTGAAGTCCGGGGCCCTCGGCTTCGCCGTCGACCAGCAGCCCTACCTCCAGGGCTACGAGGCGGTCGACCTGCTCTGGCTCTACCGCTACAACGCGAACACGCTCGGCGGCGGCCGGCCGGTGCTCACCGGACCGCAGATCGTCACCGGCGCCGAGGCGGCCAAGCTGGAGGAGTTCATCAAGCGGGGCAGCCGATGAGCGCGTCCGCCACCGTGGACGAGCGGCTCGCGCCCGCCTCCCTGGTCCGCAGGCTGCTGGGCCGCCCGGAGCTCGGAGCCGTCGTCGGCGCCGCCGCCGTCTTCGTCTTCTTCTCCTTCGCCGCCGACAGCTTCCTGCGGGCGTCCAGCCTCAGCACGGTCCTGTACTCCGCCTCCACCATCGGGATCATGGCCGTCCCGGTGGCGCTGCTGATGATCGGCGGCGAGTTCGACCTCTCCGCCGGCGTCATGGTCACCACCTCGGCGCTGCTGAGCTCGATGTTCAGCTACCAGATGACCGCCAACGTCTGGGTCGGCGTCCTGGTGTCCCTGCTGGTCACCCTGGCCGTCGGCTTCTTCAACGGCTTCATGCTGACCCGTACCAAACTGCCCAGCTTCATCATCACGCTCGGCACGTTCCTGATGCTGACCGGCCTGAACCTCGGCTTCACCAAGCTGATCAGCGGTTCGGTCTCCACCAAGAGCATCGCCGACATGGAGGGCTTCTCCTCCGCGCGCGCCCTCTTCGCCTCGCAGTGGAACATCGGCTCGGTCACCCTGAAGGTCACCATCCTGTGGTGGCTGGTCCTGGTCGCCGTGGCCACCTGGATCCTGCTGCGCACCCGCGCCGGCAACTGGATCTTCGCGGTGGGCGGCGGGGCCGACGCGGCCCGCGCCACCGGCGTCCCCGTCGTGAAGACGCGGATCGGCCTCTACATGGGCGTCGCCCTGTGCGCCTGGATCTCCGGGCAGCACATCCTCTTCTCGTTCGACGTGGTCCAGTCGGGCGAGGGCGTCGGCAACGAGTTCCTCTACATCATCGCGGCGGTCATCGGCGGCTGCCTGATGACCGGCGGCTACGGCTCCGCCATCGGGTCGGCGGTCGGCGCCTTCATCTTCGGCATGACCAGCAACGGCATCGTCTACGCCCAGTGGAACCCGGACTGGTTCAAGTTCTTCCTCGGCGCGATGCTGCTGCTCGCGACGCTGCTCAACGCATGGGTCCGCAAGCGGGCGGAGGCGAAGTGACCGCGCTGGTGAAGCTGACGGACGTCAGCAAGTTCTACGGGAACATCCGCGCTCTCCAGGGGGTGTCCCTGGAGGTCTCCGCCGGGGAGATCACCTGTGTCCTCGGGGACAACGGCGCCGGGAAGTCCACCCTCATCAAGATCATCGCGGGGCTGCACCAGCACGACGCGGGCAGCTTCGAGATCGAGGGCGAGGAGACCCGCCTGGCCAACCCGCGCGCGGCCCTGGACCACGGCATCGCCACCGTCTACCAGGACCTCGCCGTCGTCCCGCTCATGCCCGTCTGGCGGAACTTCTTCCTCGGCTCCGAACCGACGAAGGGCCGCGGCCCCTTCCGCCGCCTCGACGTGGAGTTCATGCGCGAGACCACCCGCGCCGAGCTGCTGCGCATGGGCATCGACCTGCGCGACGTCGACCAGCCCATCGGCACCCTGTCCGGCGGCGAGCGGCAGTGCGTGGCCATCGCCCGCGCCGTCTACTTCGGGGCGAAGGTCCTCGTACTCGACGAGCCCACCGCCGCGCTCGGCGTGAAGCAGTCCGGCGTGGTCCTCAAGTACGTCGCCGCCGCCCGCGACGCGGGCCTCGGCGTGGTGCTGATCACCCACAACCCGCACCACGCCCACCTGGTCGGAGACCGGTTCGTCCTGCTCAAGCGCGGCACCATGGCGGGCAGCCACACCCGCGACTCGATCACCCTGGACGAGCTCACCCGGCAGATGGCGGGCGGCTCCGAGCTCGACGAACTGAGCCACGAACTGGAGCGGGTGGCAGAATCGGGTCCGGACACCTCCGATCCCTCCGACGCCGACAGGAACGACACGACTCGATGAGCACGTACCGGGACTTCACGCTCGCCCACCGGGGGTCGGCGCGAGGCACCGTCCTGCGGACCATCGGGACCCGTGAGCGCCGGTCGCACCTGACCGCCCCGCGGGTCCCCACCGTCGGCATCGACATCGGCGGCACCAAGGTGATGGCCGGGGTGGTCGACGCCGACGGCATCATCCTGGAGAAGATCCGCACCGAGACCCCGGACAAGTCCAAGAGCCCCAAGGTCGTCGAGGACACCATCGTCGAGCTGGTGCTGGACCTCTCCGACCGGCACGACGTGCACGCGGTCGGCATCGGGGCGGCCGGCTGGGTCGACGCCGACCGCTCCCGCGTCCTGTTCGCACCCCACCTGGCCTGGCGCGACGAGCCGCTGCGCGACGCGCTCCAGTCCCGGCTCGCGGTCCCGGTCATGGTCGACAACGATGCCAACACCGCCGCCTGGGCCGAATGGCGCTTCGGGGCCGGGCGCGGCGAGGACCACCTCGTCATGATCACCCTCGGCACCGGGATCGGCGGGGCCATCCTCGAGGGCGGCCAGGTCAAGAGGGGCCGGTACGGGGTCGCCGGCGAGTTCGGCCACATGCAGGTCGTCCCCGGCGGGCACCGCTGCCCCTGCGGCAACCGCGGCTGCTGGGAGCAGTACAGCTCCGGCAACGCCCTGGTCCGCGAGGCCCGTGAGCTCGCCGCCGCCGACTCGCCGGTCGCCCACAACATCATCGCCAGGGTCGGCGGGAACGTCGCCGAGATCACCGGTCCGCTCATCACCGAGCTGGCCCGCGAGGGCGACGCGATGTGCGTCGAACTCCTCCAGGACATCGGCCAGTGGCTCGGCGTCGGCATCGCCAACCTGGCCGCCGCCCTCGACCCCTCCTGCTTCGTCATCGGCGGCGGCGTCAGCGCGGCCGACGACCTGCTGATCGGCCCCGCGCGGGACGCCTTCCGCCGCCACCTCACCGGCCGCGGCTACCGCCCCGAGGCACGGATCGCCAAGGCCCAGCTCGGCCCCGAGGCCGGTATGGTCGGTGCCGCCGACCTGGCCCGGCTCGTCGCCCGCCGCTTCCGGCGCGCCACCCGCCGCCGCGTCGAGCGCTACGAACGGTACGAGCGCTACGCGCAGCAGCTGGGCCGGCGCGACACCACCGGCCCCACGGGCGCCACGGCTCCCAAGGACCCCAAGGACACCGAGCAGCAGTGACCCCGCCCACCCTGCCCCGCCAGGCCCCGTCCCCCGAGGGGGGCGGCCCGCCGCCCACCGCCGAGGACCGCAGGCACGTCGTCAAGCGCCGCTGGATCACCGCGATCATCATCCTGCTGCTGGTCGGCGTACCCGCGGGCTACCTGGCGATCTCCACCCAGCAGAGCCGGGAGAGCGGCCGCGACAAGGCGGCGAAGGTCGGCGCGTCCAAGGTGCGTCCGGGCTGGCCCTCCCGGGTGCAGCGCAGCATCTACGAGGTGCCCATCCCGCCCAAGGCCTGGCGGGTCGGGTTCCTGGAGACCAACAACTGGCGCACGAGCCGGTTGTTCACGCAGTTCGCCGTGACCCCGCCCGAGCTGGACGCGTTCCTGGCCTCCGTCGGCACCAGCCGGGAGGAGCTGAAGCCCGGGGTGTCCATCTCCGACCACGACACCTCGGTCGCGGGCTGGGACTGGACGGAGAGCACCGACTGGGTCGGCACCACCCTGGAGCAGGACGACCCGCGGCCCAGCCGCGACATCACGATCGACCTCAGCGACCCCAAGGTCTCCAAGGTCTACGTGGTCTCCACAACCACCCCCTGACCGGGTGCGGTCCCCCGATAGCCTGGGATCATGAAGCTCACCAAGCGGCTGCACTCCTGCGTCCAGCTGGAGAAGGACGGGCGCACGCTCGTCATCGACCCGGGCGCCTTCAGCGAACCGGACGCGGGCCTCGGGGCGGACGCCCTGCTGGTCACGCACGAGCACCCCGACCACTTCGACGAGGGCCGGCTGCGCGCCGCCCTCGACGCCAATCCGGCCGCCGCGCTGTGGACCCTGCGCAGCGTCGCCGGCCGGCTCGCCCCCGCCTACCCGGGCCGGGTGCACACCGTGGGCCACGGCGACACCTTCAGCGCCGCCGGATTCGACGTCCAGGTGCACGGCGAGCTGCACGCCGTGATCCACCCGGACATCCCGCGGATCACCAATGTGGGCTTCCTCGTCGACGGTTCGCTCTTCCACCCCGGGGACGCGCTGACCGTGCCCGAGGCGCCGGTGGACACGCTGATGGTGCCGGTTCACGCCCCCTGGAACAAGGTCGCCGAGGTGATCGACTACCTCCGCGAGGTCAAGCCGCGGCGCGCCATCGACATCCACGACGCCTACCTCTCGGACATCGCCCGGCCCGTCTACGACATGGCCCTGGGCACCCTGGGCGGCACCGACCACGGCCGGCTCTCCGCCGGGGACGCCGCCGACCTGTGACTGTCGGTGCCGGGCGGTAGGTTGGGACGCATGCGTATCGCCACGTTCAACGTCAACTCCATCACCGCCCGGCTGCCGCGCCTGCTGGCCTGGCTGGAGACGTCCGGCACGGACGTCCTGTGCGTCCAGGAGACCAAGTGCTCGGCGGAGCAGTTCCCGCACGAAGCGCTGCGCGAGCTCGGCTACGAGTCGGCCGTCAACGCCACCGGCCGGTGGAACGGGGTCGCCCTGCTCTCCAAGGTCGGCCTGGACGACGTGGTCATCGGCCTGCCCGGCGGCCCCGACTACGAGGGCGTCCAGGAGCCCCGCGCGATCTCGGCCACCTGCGGCGGGGTCCGCCTCTGGTCGGTGTACGTGCCCAACGGCCGCGAGGTCGAGCACGACCACTACGGCTACAAGCTGAGCTGGTTCCGCTCCCTGACCGCCGCCGTCGCCGAGGACGCGGCCGGCCCCCGGCCCTTCGCGGTGCTCGGCGACTTCAACGTGGCCCCGACCGACGAGGACGTGTACGACCCGGCGGTCTTCGAGGGCCTCACCCACGTCACCCCGGCCGAGCGGGCCGCCCTGGACGCGCTGCGGGCGGCCGGGCTCTCCGACGTGCTCCCGCGCCCCCTCAAGTACGACCGGCCCTACACGTACTGGGACTACCGCCAGCTGGCCTTCCCCAAGAACCGGGGCATGCGCATCGACCTGGTGTACGGGAACGGGCCCTTCGGCAAGGCCGTCACCGACGCCTACGTCGACCGCGAGGAGCGCAAGGGCAAGGGGGCGTCCGACCACGCGCCGGTCGTCGTCGACCTGGACCTCGACCGGTAGGACCGGTGCGGAGCCGCCGGACCCGCGGGACCCGATCCGGGCCCGCGGATCCAGGCGCGCCCTGTGGCCAGCGGCGGATCCTGGTGCGACGCTGGGCGGTATGAACATCCCTTTCCTGGACAACTGGCTGAACCGGCACGAAACGGAACGGACGGCGGGTCTGGCCGCCGCCCTGGCCGATGATCCCGAGGGCATCGCGGAGTTGTTCTCGGAGTGCGAGATGCTGCGCGTCCAGGCCAGGGCGGCCGGACTCGAACTCGACGAGAGCCAGGCCTCGTTGGAGCAGCTCGACCAGCTGATGCCGCGCTGGCGGCGGGATCCGGAGATCGTGCCGTGGCTCGGCAACGACGCGGGCTTCTACCTCGGTACCGTGATCGTCCGCACCATCCCGGGCGCGGGCTGGCAGGTGTGGCCGAACGGGCAGCCGGTGATCCGGCTGGCCTCGGGCCGCGAGCTGAACGTGATCGAGTCCGGGGTGTCCTGGGCGATGACCGGATCCCCCGAGCTCAGCCAGGCCTACGCGGAGGCCTCCGAAGGCTGACCGATGTAGAGGTTTATGCGACGTTTATGTCCCTTTAGGCGTGTCGAGGCGAAGTGCCCTTCCCGGGCTGGATAGTTTGCCCAGACCTCGACACCGACAAGTGGGCAGGGCAGCGCATGGCCGTCGATCCGTTGATCGAGCTGCGGGACGTCAACAAGCACTACGGGACGCTCCACGTCCTGCAGGACATCAACCTCACCGTCGGCCGCGGGGAGGTGGTGGTGATCATCGGCCCCTCCGGCTCCGGCAAATCGACCCTGTGCCGGGCGATCAACCGGCTGGAGACCATCGAATCGGGCACGATCCTGATCGACGGGCAGCCGCTGCCCGCCGAGGGCAAGGAGCTCGCCCGGCTGCGGGCCGAGGTCGGCATGGTCTTCCAGTCCTTCAACCTCTTCGCGCACAAGACCGTCCTCGCGAACGTCTCGCTCGCCCAGATGAAGGTCCGCGGCCGCAAGCGGGAAGAGGCGGACAAGCGCTCCCGTGAGCTGCTCGAGCGCGTCGGCCTCGCCGACCAGGCCGCCAAGTTCCCCGCCCAGCTCTCCGGCGGCCAGCAGCAGCGCGTGGCCATCGCCCGCGCCCTCGCCATGAACCCCAAGGCCCTGCTCTTCGACGAGCCCACCTCCGCGCTCGACCCGGAGATGATCAACGAGGTGCTGGAGGTCATGCAGCAGCTCGCCGCCGAGGGCATGACCATGGTCGTGGTCACCCACGAGATGGGCTTCGCCCGCTCCGCCGCGAACAGCGTCGTGTTCATGGCCGACGGCAGGATCGTCGAGAACCGGACCCCGGAGGAGTTCTTCACCGCCCCCGAGAGCGCCCGGGCGAAGGACTTCCTCTCCAAGATCCTGAAGCACTGAGGGGGCCGACCGATGATCGCGATCCGCGCCCTCGCCGTCCTCCTGGTCGCCGTGGCCGCCGTCGGCTGCGGCAAGTCCGGCAGCCCCCCGGTCAAGGGGCCGCAGCCCGAGGACCTGCCCGTCTACCAGGTCGACACCGGATTCCGGCTGCCCGACTCGCGCACCTGGGAGAAGGCCAAGCGCCGCGGCCACCTCGTGGTCGGCGTCAAGGAGGACCAGCCGTACCTGGGGGAGAAGGACCCGGCCGGCGGCCGCTATTCCGGCTTCGACATCGAGATCGCCAAGATGCTGTCGGCCTCGCTCGGCTTCGACCCCAAGACCATCGAGTTCAGGACGATCGCCTCCGCCAACCGCGAGACGGCCCTGCAGAACGGCCAGATCGACTACTACGTCGGCACCTACACGATCAACGACAACCGCAAGAAGCAGGTCGGCTTCGCGGGCCCCTACTTCATGGCCGGGCAGTCCCTGCTGGTCCGCAGGAACGAGAAGGACATCAAGGGCCCGCAGGACCTCGCGGGCAAGAAGGTCTGCTCGGCCGCCGGCTCCACCCCGTACCAGCGGCTCCAGAAGGAGTTCCCGAAGGCGGTCCTCGTCGCCTACGACACCTACTCCGTCTGCGTGGACAACCTGCTCACCTACCAGGTCGACGCCGTCTCCACCGACGACTCCATCCTCCTCGGCTACGCGGCCAAGGTCCCCGAGGAGCTCAAGGTGATCGGCGAGCCGTTCTCCAAGGAGCCCTACGGCATCGGCGTCCCCCGCAGCGACAACGCCCTGCGCTTCGCCCTCGACGACGCCCTGGAGGCCCAGGAGAAGAACGGCAACTGGAAGAAGGCCTACGAGGCCACGCTCGGCCTGTCCGGCGTGCCGGCCCCGACGCCGCCCCCCATCGACCGCTACCCGGCGAGCTGAAGGAGAGGGCACCGCCATGGACGTACTCACCGAGAACTTCTCGCTCTACGGAAAGGGTTTCCTCGGCACCGTTGAGCTGACCGTCTACGCCTCCCTGCTCGCCCTGGTCCTGGGCTTCGTGATGGCCTCGTTCCGGGTCGCCCCCGTCGGCTCCTTCCGGGTCTTCGGCACGGTCTGGGTCACGGTGCTGCGCAACACCCCGCTCACCCTGCTCTTCTTCGCCGTGCTGCTGGGCCTGCCCCGCTTCGGCATCGTCCTGCCCTTCCAGCTGTTCGCCGTCCTGGCACTGGGCTGCTACACCTCCGCCTTCATCTGCGAGGTGCTGCGCTCGGGCATCAACACCGTGCCCAAGGGCCAGGGCGAGGCGTCCCGCAGCCTGGGCATGACCTTCGGCCAGACCCTGGGCTCCGTGGTGCTGCCCCAGGCCTTCCGCTCGGTCATCCCGCCCATCGGCTCCACGCTGATCGCGCTCGCCAAGAACTCCGCCATCGCCGGCGCGTTCAGCGTCACCGAGCTGCTGGGCACGTACAAGACCCTCAACGAGCTGGGCTACAGCATCATCTGGACCTTCGTCTGGATCGCCGTCGGCTACCTGATCATCACCCTGTCCATCAGCGCGCTCTTCAACGTGCTCGAGAAGCGCTACGGAGTCGCCCGATGACCGCGCACGCGCTCCACGGGGACACGGAGTCCACCGCCCTCTACGACATCCCCGGCCCGCAGGCCCAGCGCCGGCACTTCCTCTACGGGATCCTCTCGACCGTGGTGATCCTCGCCCTGGTCGGCTGGATCCTCTACCTGCTCTTCGACACCCACCAGTTCACCTCCGCCAAATGGTCCCCGTTCGCCTACCAGGGCATCCAGGAGCTGCTGCTCAAGGGGCTGTGGAACACCCTCAAGGCCTTCGCCTACGCCTCGGTGCTCTCCCTGGCGCTCGGCGCGGTGCTCGCCACCGGCAGGCTGTCGGTGCACCGTCCGGTGCGCTGGCTGTCGACCCTGTGCGTGGAGTTCTTCCGGGCCATGCCGGTGCTGGTGATGATCTTCTTCATCTTCGTGGCACTCAAGGTCCAGCCGCTGCCGGCGCTGGTGGCGGGCCTGACCCTGTACAACGGCTCGGTGCTCGCCGAGGTCTTCCGGACGGGCATCAACGCGGTGGAAAGGGGGCAGCGCGAAGCGGCGTACGCGCTGGGCATGCGCAAGACACAGGTGATGACCTACGTCCTCGCCCCGCAGGCGGTCCGGGCCATGCTGCCCACCATCATCAGCCAGCTGGTGGTGGCGCTGAAGGACACCTCGCTGGGATACCTGATCACCTATGAGGAGTTCCTGCACGCGGGCAAGCTGATCGCCTCGAACCTCGACTACGACCTGCCGTTCATCCCCGTCGTGATGATCATCTCGCCGATCTACATCGGGATGTGCATGCTGCTCTCGTGGTTCGCCACCTGGGTGGCCCGGCGGGAGCGGCGCAACGTCAAGACCAGGGCCGTGGACCTGGGCCCGCCCGAGCCCGCAGTGGTGCTGCCGGGCCGGTAACAGCCCCGGAGGGGGAGCCTCCCGCCCGGCAGCAGCCGTGGATCACTGCTCGCGCAGCGGCACCGAGACGTAACTGGGATCGGTGGCGGGCGAGGAGAAGGTCAGCTGTGCGCCGGTGGGGTTGTGCTCGATGTAGAGCGGGTCGACCGTGTCGATGACAAGGGCGAGCCGGTGGCCCTCGGGCACGTCGTAGGCGGTGGAGAACAGTTCCAGATCCACCCCGAAGGCCTGTCCGGGGGCCTTGCCGTGGAAGGTGTACGGGGCGTTGCTGACGAGCTTGCCGATGCCGAGCGGGCCGACGTCGTAGAGGTAGGCGACGAAGGTGCCGTCGCCCTTGGTGGGCGTGACGGTGGTGTGCAGTTTCACGGCGCCGCGGATGCGGCGCTCCTCGGCGTAGCGCTCGGACTGCCAGACGGCGGCGAACGAGCGGGGGAGCAGCGGGATCGAGGCCATCGGCGGGGTCCTGGCGATCTGGTCCAGGAGGTTGGACAGCAGCAGGATGCCGCCGTTGGCGCCGGAGTCGACGTTCGCGAAGAGGTGCTCGCTGTCGTTGAGGGCGAGCCGCTCGATGCCGCCGGAGCCGACGGACTTCCAGTCGGCGTAGCCCTCGTACCCGTCGTTGCTGCGGGACTTCAGCTGGACCGGGGCCTCGCCGTCCACGCCGTTGCGCTCGCCCTTGAGGTAGCGGTCGAACCAGCGGCGGGCGTTGGTCCAGGTGTCGTTGGGCAGGCCGAGCAGCCCGGTCCCCTCGGCGGTGGCGTGGTCGCCGGGCCGCAGCTCCAGGCGCTTGGGGCCGGTCAGCCGCTCGAAGAACCTCGTGTACTGGTTCGGCGGGAAGAGGGTGTCGCCCCAGGCGTTGCCGAGGAAGACGGCCGTGCCGTTGGCGTTGAGCCGGTCCACCTGGAAGGCGACCGAGCGTTTCTTCCCCCACTCGATCATCTGCTCCTCCTTGTCCAGCCGGGAGCCGAGGAAGTCGTCGAGGACCTGGCGGAGTTCGGGGCCGGGGCGGCCGGTGAGGGAGCCTGCGGCGCCGAGCATGACGGCGGCCTGCAGGTGCTGGGTGCGCCCCGAGTAGATCGAGTCGATCAGGTCGGCCCAGCCGCTCATCGAGACCACGGCCTTGACGCGGGGGTCGTTCGCGGAGGCCAGCAGGCTGATGCCCGCGCCGTACGAGACGCCGCCGAGGCCGATGCGGTCCGCGTCGGCGGCGGTGTTGGCCAGCGCCCAGTCGATGACGGCCGAGACGTCGGCGACGTCCGGGGGGCCGGCCACCTCGATCTGCCCGCCGGAGAGCCAGAAGCCGCGGGAGGTGTAACTGACCACGACGTAGCCGGAGTCGGCGAGCTTCTTCGCCTGTGCGATGTATTCGATCTGCGGTACGCCCCAGCTGGTCGGCAGCACGATCAGCGGGTACGTGCGGCCGGCCACGGCGGCCGAGGGGGCGAAGACGTTGCCCTTGAGGGTGATGCCGCCGGAGCCGGGGATGTCGTGGAAGCGCAGTTCCGAGGCGGCGGCGGAGTCCGCCGGGGCGGCGGCGGGAGCCGCCTGGGCCTG
This sequence comes from Streptomyces sp. NPDC058525, assembly GCF_042719495.1. Lineage (NCBI taxonomy): Bacteria > Bacillati > Actinomycetota > Actinomycetes > Kitasatosporales > Streptomycetaceae > Streptomyces > Streptomyces sp. NPDC058525. The sequence continues at coordinate 9,316 of NZ_JBHXNP010000130.1, read as the reverse complement.
GTGGGGGGCCAGGCCCAGGGCGGCTGCCGCCAGCAGGGCTGCCACGGCTGCGGCGGTGGTGGTGCGTTGCATCGATCGCTCCTCGCGTGCGCCGGGGTTGTCAAAGTGACCCGACGGTAACGGGAGGGGTTTACCGAAGGTAACCCGTCAGTAAGTTACGCGGTGGTAACGATCGGTGCGGCCCGGCCGGGAGGCGGCCGGCCGGCGGGGGCGGGCGGTCAGCCGTTCTGCGGAGCGCCGCTCAGCGCGCTCTTGCCCTTCCACTGGTCCCAGGACAGGTTCCACTCGCCGTAGCCGTTGCCGATGTCGGCATTGCCCTTGGAGCCCTCGCCGACCACCTCGAACGGGTCGCCGACCTGCACCTTGGCGTAGAAGTCCTTGGCGTTGGCGTCGCTCATCCCGACGCAGCCGGAACTGGTGTTGGCCTTGCCGAAGTTGGCGGTGTTCCACGGGGCGGCGTGCGCGTACATGCCGGACCAGGTCAGCCGCATCGAGTAGTCGACCATCTTGTCGTAGGCGTCGCCCAGGCCCACCGTCTGGGAGTCCATCCGGATGGTGCCCTCCTTCGACATCAGCACCATCTTCCCGGACCAGGAGGCCTTCTTGCCGCCCGGAGTGCCGGCGGAGACCGGGATCGTCTCGACCACCTGGCCGTCCTCGGTCACCTTCATCTTCCTGGTGTCGAGGCTGACCTCCATCCGGCGGTCCTTGCCGATCTTGAACTCGGTGTTGTAGTCCTTGGCGAAGAGGCCGCCCTTGCCGGAGTCCACGCCGTTCAGGTTCATCTCGACCTTCACGTCCGTGCCGGACTTCCAGTAGTCCTTCGGCCGCCAGTCGATCCGGTCGCTGCCCGAGTAGTCCTTGATCCAGCCCCAGGAGCCCTCGGTGTTGTCCGAGGTGGTGACCTTGAGCTGCTTCTCCACCTCGGCCTTGTTCGTCACCGGGTTGTCGAAGACGATCGAGACCGGCATCGCCACGCCCACCGTGCTGCCCTTGGATATGTTGATCTTGACCTTGTTCACCTTGTCGGCGGCGGAGGTCTTGAACTGGGTCGTGGCGCTCTGGCTCTCGATGTTGCGCGCCTCGACCTTGTACTCGGAGTCGGGTGCGGCGTTGCGCTCCGAGGTCCAGGTCTTGCCGTCGTCGGATATCTTCCCGGGCAGCTCCGCCTGCTTGGCGTCGGTCACCTTCACCTGGGACAGCTTGCCCTCGGCGATGGTCACCGTGACGGGCTGGCCCGCCTTCACCTGATCGCCCGTGAGGTTCACCGAGACCGCCATGTCCGGCTTCGGCTTCATGTCGGCCTTGCCGGCCGCGCCGTCCCCGCTCCCGCCCGAGCATGCGGTCAGCGCGGCGGCCAGAAGTGCGGTGCTCGCCATGGCGGTACGGCGTATGCGGCTCAACGAAGGGTCCCTTCGAGTAGCGGGAAAGAGTGATCGTTCGCAAACGTAGATGCGAACGGAACGACTCTAGGTTGCGAAAACCACCGAAAAGATCGTGCTTTCGGTTGTGACATGGACCGCAGCGAAACGGTCATCGTCCGGTCACAATCGCCGCGCACTTCGGTCATGGACAACTGTGAGAGTCCTGTGCACCCCGCCCGCCGGACTTACAGGAAGGCCGTCAGCCGTGTGTGCACTGCTCGTGACCCCCGCCCAGCAGGACCAGGATCAGGAGCTCCGGGTGCGCGCCCTGTCCGTCCCCGAGTACCGGCAGTTCCTTTTCCGGCACGGCCGGGCCGGCTTTCTGCAGTACCCCTCGTGGGCCGAGGTAAAGGACCTTTGGCGCTCGGAAAGGGTCGGATGGCACTATCCCGACGGTGAAATCGCCGGTGCCGGACTCGTGCTCTACCGTCAATTCCCCGGCACCCGCAAATACTTCGCCTACCTCCCCGAAGGGCCCGTCGCCGACTGGTCCGACCCGCGCGTCGACCGCTGGCTGAACCCCCTCATGCGCCACCTCAAGGCGGCCGGGGCCTTCGCCGTCCGCATCGGCCCCACCCCCGCCTACCGGCGCTGGGACGCGGCCACCGTCAAGTCCGCCACCGGGCCCGGCCGGCAGATCTCCGACGTGCTCGCCACCGAGGTGGACCCGGTCGGCGCCGCCCTCGCCGACCGGCTGCGCACCCGCGGCTGGAAGCGCTGCGGCGGCGAGAACGACGGCGACGCCCAGCCCCGCCACGTCTTCCGGGTCCCCCTCGCCGGCCGCACCCAGGGCGACCTGTGGTCCGGCCTCAACCAGGAATGGCGCCGCAACGTGCGCAAGGCCGAGAAGTCCGGAGTGCAGACGGTCCTCGGCAGCGCCGCCGACCTGCCCGAGTTCTACCGGCTGCTGCGGATCACCGAGGAGCGCGACGGCTTCCGGCTCGGCCGCTCCCTCGCGTACTACCAGCGCCAGTACGAGGTCCTCAACGCCGAGCAGCCCGGCCGCATGCGGCTCTACCTGGGCGTCCACCAGGGCGAGATACTCGCCGCGCACACGATGATCGTCGCGGGGAGCCGGGTCTGGTACCAGACCGGCGCCTCCGCCGACCACCGGCGCGAAGTACGGCCCAGCAACGCCCTGCAGTGGCGCATGATGCGCGATGCCCACACCCTCGGAGCGGACGAATACGACATGCGCGGGGTACCCTCCACCCTCGACCCCGACGAACGCTCCTTCGGACTGCTGCGCTGGAAGCTCGGTACCGGCGGGCAGGTCGTCGAGACGCTGGGCGAGTGGGAGACCCCGATGGACGGATACGCCAACACGGCGCTCTACAAGGCGTTCCAGGCCTACCTGGCCCGCCGGTGACGGCCACCGACACCAGACCGGCCGCCGAGGACACCGGCAGCGGCGCGGCACGCGCCGGCGCCTCGGTGCTGCGCAGCGGCGCCCTCATGGCGGCCGGCTCGGTCGTCTCCCGCGCCACCGGCTTCGTCCGCTCCGCCGTCGTCGTCGCAGCGCTGGGCGCCGGACTGCTCGGCGACAGCTACGCCGTCGCCAACACCGTCCCCAACATCCTCTACATGCTGCTCATCGGCGGCGCACTCAACGCCGTCTTCGTCCCCGAGCTGGTCCGCGCCGCCAAGGAGCACCGGGACGGCGGCGCCGCCTACACCGACCGGCTGCTGACCGCCTGCACCGTGGCCCTCGTGGTGCTCACCGCCGCCGCCGTGCTCGCCACCCCGCTGATCGTCGGCGCCTACACCCCCTCGTACACCGGCGCCCAGCAGAGCACCACCGTGGCCCTGGCCCGCTTCTGCCTCCCGCAGATCCTCTTCTACGGGCTCTTCACCCTGCTCGGCCAGGTGCTGAACGCCCGCGGCCGGTTCGGCGCCATGATGTGGACCCCGGTCCTCAACAACATCGTGGTCATCGGCGTCTTCGGACTGTTCCTGTACGTCTCCCACGACGCCGCGGGCACCGGCCTCACCGCCTCCGAGACCCGGCTGCTGGGCCTCGGCACCACCGCCGGCATCGTCGTCCAGGCCCTCGCCCTGGTCCCCTCGCTGCGCGCCGCCCGCTTCCGCTGGCGCCCCCGCTTCGACTGGCGCGGCAGCGGCCTCGCCCGCCCGCTGCGCAACGCCGGCTGGCTGGTCCTGCTCGTCTTCACCAACCAGATCGCCTACTGGGTGGTGACCCGCCTGTCCACCACCGTCGGCGACCTCGCCGGCAGCGCCGGCTACGCCGCCTACACCAACGCCTACCAGCTGTGGGTCGTCCCCCAGGGCATCATCACCGTCTCCCTCGTCACCGCCCTGATGCCCCGGATGAGCTCCGCCGCGACCGACGGCGACCTCGCCGGCGTCCGCAAGGACGTCTCCTACGCGCTGCGCTCCAGCGCCGCGCTCGTCGTCCCCGCCGCCGCGGTCTTCGCCGCCCTGGCCCCCTGGGTGATCGGCGCCGTCTACGGATACGGCCGCACCGGCCCCGCCGACATCGCGGCCATGGCGGGCATGCTGATCGCCTTCGCCCCCGGCCTCGTCGCCTACTCCGCGCAGTACGTGCTCTCCCGCGGCTTCTACGCCCTCTCCGACACCCGCACCCCGTTCTTCCTGAACCTGGTGATCGTCGCGCTGAACGCCGGGCTGTCCTACGCCGCCTACCTCCTGCTGCCCCTGCGCTGGGCGGTCACCGGCATGGCGGGAGCGTCCTCGGTCGCCTTCACCGCGGGCGCCGCCGTCACCGCGTACGCCCTCTCCCGGCGGCTCGGCCCGCGCACGGGCCCCCGTACCGCACGGCGCGCCACCGCCGTACGCACGCACCTGCGGCTGCTCGCCGCCTGCGCCCCGGCCGCCGCCGCCGGGTACGCGGCCGCCCGCGCCGCCGCCCGGTTCGGCGACTTCGCCGCGGTCGGGGCGGGAACCACCGCCCTGCTGCTCGTCGTCGTCCTCCTCGCCGGGCCGCTGCGCCTGACGGAGATCACCGACCAGCTGGGCTCCCTGCGGCGCAGGATCGGCCGATAGCCGGAGGCCGGCCACCGAACCAGCTTGGGATACTGACCGGATGCCACGCGTACTGCTGATCGAGGACGACCCATCCATCCGGGAGGGCGTGGGCCTCGGCCTGCGCCGGCGCGGCCACGAGGTGAGCGCCGCCGAGACCGGGGAGGCCGGGCTGGAGCTGATGGCGAGCTTCCGCCCCGAGCTGGTGCTGCTCGACCTGATGCTGCCCGGCATCAACGGCGTGCAGGTCTGCCGCCGGATCCGCGAGACCAGCCAGGTACCGATCATCATGCTCACCGCGCGCGGCGACGACTTCGACATAGTCATCGGCCTCGAGGCCGGCGCCGACGACTACATCGTCAAACCCGCCCGCACCGAGGTCATAGAGGCCCGGGTGAAAGCCGTACTGCGCCGGCTCAGCACCCCGGCGGGCAGCCGCACCGAGGTCGAGCAGCACGGCGAGCTCGCCGTCGACCGCGCCGGGCTCACCGTCGCCAAGAACGGCGAGCGCGTCCCCCTCGCCCCCAGCGAGCTCAAGCTCCTGCTGCACCTGTCGGCCTCGCCCGAGCAGGTCTTCTCCCGCCAGCAGCTCCTCGAGTACGTCTGGGACCACAGCTACCACGCCGACGCCCGGCTGGTGGACGCCTGCGTACGCCGGCTGCGCCACAAGGTCGAGGACCCGGACGGCAGCCCCCGCTACATCCAGACCGTGCGCGGCTTCGGCTACCGCTTCGGTCCCCTGTAGGCGGCCGTGAGAGCCAAGGCGCCGCTCGGCCTGCGCACCCGGCTGATCGCGGCCTTCCTGCTGGTCGCCGCGATCTGCGCCGGCACCACGGCCGCCCTCACCTACCAGAAGGCGCGCAACGCGATCCTCACCCAGGTCCAGGACACCGCGGTCGCCACCCTGCGCGACCAGATCGAGCAACGGGGCATGGCGCTGCCCGTGGACCAGCAGTCCCTGCAGTACCTCGTGACCGATATCGCCAAGCGCGGGAAGCCGCACCCCTGGGTGATCTACGGCGAGTACGGCACCCTGCGGGCCTCCTCCAACAACACCCCGGCCACGTCCCCCTTGGTCACCGAGGCGCTCCGCCGACGGGTGTCGGTCAATCCGCACGGCGCCTTCCAGCGGGTCGAGGACCGCTCCGGCAACCCCTACCTCGTGGTGGGCATGCCGGCCGAGTTCACCCACAGCGGGGTGCGCCAGGCCACCGGCGTCGTCTTCTTCGCCGCCATGCCGCTCGAAGCCGAAGAGGCCACCGTGAAGGCCATGGTCGACGCCGCCCAGCAGGGCGCCGTCCCCGGCCTCGCCATCGCCCTGATCCCCGCCCTGCTCGCCGCGCGCAGCGTGCTCCGCCCGGTACGGGACATGCGCCGGGCCGCCCAGCGGCTCGGCTCGGGCCGGCTGGACACCCGGATCGAGGTCAAGGGGGCCGACGAACTCGCCGGGCTCGCCCGTACCTTCAACGAGACGGCCCGCGCCCTCGAACAGTCCGTGGCCGAGCTCCAGGACGCGGAGGCCCGGGCCCGCCGCTTCGCCGCAGACGTCTCGCACGAACTGCGCACCCCGCTCGCCGGGATGCTCGCCGTCACCGAGGTCCTCGACGAGGACGCCGAGCAGCTCGACCCGGACACCGCGAAGGCCCTGCGGCTGATCAGCGCGGAAACCGGGAAACTCGCCGTCCTCGTCGAGGACCTGATGGAGATGTCCCGCTTCGACGCCCGCGCCGCCGAGCTCAACCTGGACGACGTGGACCTGGTCGAAGCCGTCGGCAAGACGCTGGAGCGCCGGCACTGGGACGACGGCCGGGTGGTCACCGTCACCGACCTGCCCCACGAGGTCCGCGCCCGGCTCGACCCGCGCCGCTTCGACGTGGTCCTCGCCAACCTCGTCGGCAACGCCCTCCGGCACGGCAGCGCCCCCGTACGGATCACCGTGCGCACCGGCCCCGGGCCGGACGGCGAGGGAGACCGGCTGCTCATCGAGGTCGCCGACAGCGGACCGGGCATCGCGCCCGACGTGCTGCCGCACATCTTCGACCGCTTCTTCAAGGCCGACGCGGCCCGCACGCGCTCGGCGGGCAGCGGCCTCGGCCTCGCCATCACCCAGGAGAACGTCCGCCTGCACGGCGGCACCCTGCGCGCGGGCAACGGGCCCGCCGGGGGAGCGGTCTTCACCCTCGACATGCCGCTGGAGGCCCGCGCATGAGCCCGACCCGGACCCGGCCCCGGCCCCGGACCCGGACCCGGACCCGGCCCCGGACCCGGGCGGCGGCCGCCGCGGCGGCCCTGCTGAGCCCGCTGCTGCTCGCCGGATGCGGCATCAAACCCACCGCGCCGGTCGACAGCGGCGCCTCCGCCTCCGTGGCCGTGAGCGGCCCCGAGAACTCCGCGGTGCTCTACTTCGTCTCGCCGGACGGCCTGCTCGTACCGTCCCCGCAGCGCGACGTGCCCACGCTCGCACCGGTCCAGGCGCTCAACCGGCTGCTGGAGGGCCCCGGGGACGTGGAGCGGGCGGCCGGCCTCACCACGCAGGTGCCGCCCACCCACGGCAAACGGCTGGACAGCTCGGCGGTGAGCTTCTGGCACGGGGTGATGCGCGTGCAGCTGCCGTTCCCGGCCGCGGACCTGACGCCGCTCGCCCGCCGCCAGATCGTGTGCTCCGTTCTCACCACCGGCGTTCCGAGCGAACCCCTCACCGTCGCCCTCAAGGGGACCGACCCGGCGCTGGACCTCGACCCGGTCGGGTGCGAAGGCCCCGCCTGACGGCCCCTTGCGCGGCCGGCTCCCGGCCCGCCACCGTGGTCCCATGGATCACGCCGGTGACGTCCCCGACGTCTTCGACCCCCGGATCTACGCCGAGGGCGTCCCCCACGACCGGTACCGGCTGCTGCGCGAACGGCATCCGGTGGCCTGGCAGGCCGAGCCCGAGATCCAGGGCTGGCCCGCGGGCCCCGGCTTCTGGGCGGTCACCCGGCACGCCGACGTCGTCACCGTCCTGCGCGACCACCGCGCCTACTCCTCCTGGCTCGGCGCCACCCAGATCCGCGACCCCGACCCGGCCGACCTGCCCTTCCTGCGCCGCACCATGCTCAACCAGGACCCCGGCAAGGCCTTCGGGGACCACGGCCGGCTGCGGCGCCTGGTCTCCCGCGCCTTCACCCCCGCCCGCATCGACGCCTTCGCCGGGCGGGTGCGCGCACGGGCCCGGACCCTGCTCGCCGCCGCGCGGGACGGGGCCGAGGACGGAGCCGCCGACCTGGTGCGCACCGTGACCGACGAGTACGCGCTGCTCAACCTCACCGACCTGCTGGGCGTCCCGGCCGCCGACCGCGCCCTGCTGCTGGAGTGGACCGTACGGATCATCGGCTACCAGGATCCCGAGGACGCGCCCGCGCCCCGGCTCGGCCCCGACGGCAAGCCGCTCAACCCGCGCTCCCCGGCGCTGCTCGGCGAGATGTTCGCGTACGCCCGCGAACTGGCCGGGCACAAGCGCGCGCACCCCGGCGACGACGTGATGACCTCCCTCGCCCACGCCGGACTGGACCCGGCCGAGCTGGAGATGTTCTTCTTCCTGCTCACCGTCGCGGGCAACGACACCGTGCGCAGCGCCGCCCCCGGAGGCCTCCTCGCACTGGCCGGCGACCCGGACGCCTACCGGGCGCTGGCCGGGGGCGCGGTCCCGCCGGACCGCGCCGTCGACGAACTCCTGCGCGTCCACCCGCCCGTGCTCAGCTTCCGCCGGACCGCGGCCGCCGACACCGAACTGGCCGGGCAGCGGATCAGGGCCGGGGACAAGGTCGTGGTCTTCCACGCCTCCGCCAACCACGACGAGCGCGTCTTCGCCGACCCCGCGCGGCTGGACCTGGGCCGGGCGCCCAACCCGCACGTCTCCTTCGGCGACGGCCCGCACGTCTGCCTGGGCGCCCACTTCGCCCGGCTCCAGCTGCGCGTCCTCTACGAGGAGTGGTGCGCGGCCATGCCCGCGCCCGAACTCGCGGGCCCGCCCCGGCGGCTGGTGTCGAACTTCATCAACGGGATCACACGGCTGCCGCTGCGGGTGTCCGGGCCGGCCCGGTGACGTCCGCCACCAGCTCGGTCACGTCCGGTCCGTAGGCATCGGAGTTGACCACCTTCAGGACGACGCAAAAGGACTCGGCGCCGTACTTGCGGGCCAGCTCCCGGTGCTGCCGGGCCAGGTAACGGGCCGCGGCCTGGTTGCTGTTGGCGGTCTGCCCCGACAGCAGGAACACCGGCCGGGAGCCCCGCCCCGTCGTCAGGCGCGCCAGCAGCACGTACTCGGCCAGCCCCTTCTCCCACCGGTACGTCTCCCCGCCCACCTTGATCGAACCCCGGTCGGGGCCGGGCTCGGTGGAGACGTCGACCCGCACCCCCGGGAGCATCGAGTGCAGGTGCGCCGTCGTCCGGGTGTTGGACACCGGCCCGCCGACACAGAACTCGGCCCGGTCGCCGAAGCCCTGCCGGGCCGCGTCGTGCGTGACGATCTGCACGGTCGCCCCGCAGTCCTTGATCAGGGCGGATATCTCCAGCAGCGCGAAGGCGTCGTTGCGGTGCAGCGAGGAATCGGTGCCGCCCATCTGCCGGTTGACCACGAACAGGCAGTCGGAGCCGGTCGGCAGGCCGAAGAAGGCCTGCTTGCGGCGGAGCGCGCGCCGCCACTGGTAGGTCCGGGTGAACCAGCCGAACCCGCCGCTGAGGGCGGTGGCTATCACCCCGAGCACGATGTTGCGCACGTCATCGTTCATGCGCCGGATGATAGTGCTGTGACCGGGAAGGTTCACCGGGTCGCGACGCCCTGCACGGCACCTCGCCGCGTTGTCGGACCACGCAAGTACGTCCAGTACAAGCCGCGGCCCTCCGCCTTGCGA
>NZ_JBHXNP010000129.1:0-23658 GCF_042719495.1 Streptomyces sp. NPDC058525 | reverse complement strand
GGCGGCGCCGTGGGGGGTGCCCCCGCCCCGCGCCCCGCCCCGGCGCGGGGGGGGCGACACCGCGCGGGGGGCGCCGCGCGCGCCCGCGGGCCCCCCGCCTCGTTCGCACGCCTCTGAACTCAGGTAACCCTTACGTGTGACCAGGAATAGATACTGCTAGCGTGCAGTTGCGCATTGATTGCAGTAAGCAGTTGGCACGCTGAGGGGACCGGATAAACACGATGGCCATCTACACGCTTCCTGAGCTTCCGTACGACTACGCGGCGCTGGAGCCGGTGATCAACCCGCAGATCATCGAGCTGCACCACGACAAGCACCACGCGGCTTACGTGACGGGCGCCAACAACACGCTGGAGCAGCTGGCGGAGGCGCGCGACAAGGAGAACTGGGGCGCGCTCAACGGCCTCGAGAAGAACCTCGCGTTCCACCTCTCCGGCCACATCCTGCACAGCATCTACTGGCACAACATGGCCAGCCCGAAGACCGGCGAGGGCGGCGGCGAGCCCACCGCGGCCGACGGCCTGGGCGACCTGGCCGACGCGATCACCGAGTCCTTCGGCTCGTTCGCGAAGTTCAAGAAGCAGCTGACCTTCGCCTCCTCCGCCACCCAGGGCTCCGGCTGGGGCGTGCTCGCGTACGAGCCCGTCAGCGGCCGCCTGGTCGTCGAGCAGGTCTACGACCACCAGGGCAACGTCGGCGTGGCCAGCACCCCGATCCTGGTCTTCGACGCCTGGGAGCACGCCTTCTACCTTCAGTACAAGAACCAGAAGGTGGACTTCATCGAGGCGATGTGGAACGTCGTCAACTGGCAGGACGTGTCCAAGCGCTACGCCGACGCCAAGGCGAACACCCCGCTGCTGATCCCCGCCAAGGGCTGATCGCACCACCGAGCCCGTCCGCCTCGTGATCGTCTTCTCAACCTTCACCGGCGGGCGTGTCCAGCAGAAGACCCCCGTGAGGACGTGACTCGCGGGGGTCTTCTGTGTGCGCCGGTACGGACTACCGGTACGGACTACTCGAAGGACGGGCCCTTCGTACGGGTGCGCTTGATCTCGTAGAAGCCGGGGATCGAGGCGACCATCAGCGTGCCGTCCCACAGCCGGGCCGCGGCCTCGCCGCGCGGGGCCGGGGTGACGACGGGGCCGAAGAAGGCCACGTCCTCGCCGTCGGCGCCGGGCACCGAGATCACCGGGGTGCCGACCTCCTGGCCGACCCGGTCGATGCCGTCGTTGTGGGAGGCGCGCAGCACCTCGTCGTACTCGTCGGAGTCGGCGTACGCCAGCAGCTCGGCCGGCAGCGCGAGCGCCGCCAGCGCCTCGGCGATCACCTCGCGGGTGGCGCCCTTGCCCTCGTTGTGGATACGGGTGCCGAGCTCGGTGTAGAGCTTGCCGGTGATCTCGTCACCGAACTTCTGCTGGGCCGCGACGACCACGCGCACCGGCGCCCAGCCCTTGGGGCCGAGCAGCTCCCGGTAGTGCTCGGGCAGTTCGTCGAGCTTGTTCTCGTTCAGGACGGCCAGGCTCATCACGTGCCAGCGGACCTCGACGTCGCGGACCTTCTCGACCTCGAGCATCCACCGGGACGTCATCCAGGCCCAGGGGCAGAGCGGGTCGAACCAGAAATCGACCGGGGTCTTCTCGCGCACCTGGGTGTCGGACATGTTTCTCCTCGCATCGCTCACGGCGTCGTTCGTGGTGTCCCCCTGACCAACCAGCGCGCGTTCGCACGCATTCCCCCCATGGGAGGATTCGATCGAAGGAACCCGACCACGCACGAAGGAGTGCACGTGCCCGGAGAGAATCTGTCCCGCGACGAGGCCCGCGAGAGGGCCGAACTGCTGTCCGTCGACGGGTACGAGGTGGTCCTCGACGTGAGGTCCGCGGTGGACGAGGCCGAACCGGCCGAGGGCCCCCGGACCTTCCGCTCGGTGACCACGATCCGCTTCCGGGCCGCCGCCCCCGGCTCCGCCACCTTCGCGGACCTGATCGCCCCCTCCGTGAACACCGTGACCCTCAACGGGCGCGCGCTGGACGTCGCCGCCGTCTTCGACGGGGCCCGGATCGCCCTGGACGGCCTGGCCTCCGAGAACGTGCTGGTGGTCGACGCGAACTGCGCGTACAGCCGCACGGGCGAGGGCCTGCACCGCTTCGTGGACCCGGAGGACGGCGAGGTCTACCTCTACACCCAGTACGAGCCGGCGGACGCCCGGCGGGTGTACGCGAACTTCGAGCAGCCGGACCTGAAGGCGCCCTACCGCTTCGAGGTGTCCGCGCCCGAGGGCTGGCAGGTGTGGAGCAACGGCGCGGAGGAGTCCCGGGAGGCGGGGGTCTGGCGGTTCGCCGAGACCGCGCCGATCTCCACGTACATCACCTGCGTGGTCGCGGGCCCGTACCACTATGTGACCGACTCCTACACCCGCGGGGACCTGACGATCCCGCTCGGCGCGATGTGCCGCAAGGGGCTCGCCAAGCACTTCGACGCGGACGACGTGTTCCTGGTCACCAAGCAGGGCTTCGACCTCTTCCACGAGATCTTCGACTACCCGTACCCCTTCGGGAAGTACGACCAGGCCTTCGTGCCGGAGTACAACCTGGGCGCGATGGAGAACCCGGGGATGGTGACCTTCCGCGAGGAGTACATCTACCGCGGCAAGGTCACGCAGGCCTCGTACGAGCGGCGCTCGAACACGATCCTGCACGAGATGGCTCACATGTGGTTCGGCGACCTGGTCACCATGAAGTGGTGGGACGACCTGTGGCTGAAGGAGTCCTTCGCGGACTTCATGGGCTCCTTCGCGCTGGTCGAGGCCACCCGCTTCGACCAGGCGTGGGTCACCTTCGCCAACAACCGCAAGGCGTGGGCCTACCGCGCCGACCAGCTGCCGTCCACGCACCCGATCACGGCCGACATCCGTGACCTGGAGGACGCGAAGCTGAACTTCGACGGGATCACCTACGCCAAGGGCGCGGCGGTGCTCAAGCAGCTGGTGGCCTACGTGGGGCGGGACGCGTTCCTGGAGGGCGCGCGCCGCTACTTCAAGGCGAACGCGTACGGGAACACGACGCTGGACGACCTGCTGTCGGTGCTCGCGGAGGTCTCCGGGCGGGACATGGCCGAATGGTCGCGGGCCTGGCTCCAGACGGCGGGCGTGAACGTGCTGACCCCGGTGGTGACCTGCGACGCGGGCGGGCGGGTGACCGAGCTCGCGGTGCTGCAGGAGGGCGACGAGCTGCGGCCGCACCGGGTCGCGGTCGGCCTGTACCGGCTGGAGTCCGACGGCACGCTGGTGCGCTACGCGCGGGCCGGGACGGACGTGTCGGGCGCGCGGACCGTGGTCACGGAGCTGGCGGGCCGGGAGCGGCCGGACCTGGTGCTGGTCAACGACGAGGACCTCACCTACTGCAAGGTCCGCTTCGACGAGGGCTCGCTGACCACGCTGCGGGCGCACCTGGGCGACCTGACGGATCCGCTCGCGCGGGCGCTGAGCTGGTCGGCGCTGTGGAACCTGACGCGGGACGGGCTGATGCCCGCGCGGGACTTCATCTCGCTGGTCCTGGCGCACGCGGGCCGGGAGTCGGACGTCGGCGTGCTGCAGATGCTGCACGCGCAGGCGCTGACCGCGATCACCCACTACACGGCGCCCGGCCGGCGCGAGCAGGGCGGCCGGGAGCTGGCGGCGGGCGCGCTGCACGAACTGCGGCTGGCGGAGCCGGGGTCGGAGCACCAGCTGACCTGGGCCCGCTTCTTCGCGGCGAGCGCGGCGACCGAGGGCGACTTCCAGCTGCTGCTGGGGCTACTGGAGGGCTCCGCCCGGATCGACGGGCTGGAGGTGGACCAGGAGCTGCGCTGGGACTTCCTGCTTCCGCTGACCGCGCACGGGGCGGTGGACGAGGGCGCGCTCAGCGCGGAACTGGCGCGGGACGACACGGCGTCGGGCAAGCGGCACCAGGTGCGGTGCCTGGCGGCCCGGCCGTCGGCGGCGGTCAAGGACCAGGCGTGGGCGGCGGTGGTCGAGTCGGACGCGCTGTCGAACGCGCTGGTCGAGGCGACGATCGCCGGTATGCAGCAGCCTTCGCAGCGGGAGCTGCTGGCGGCTTACGCGGAGCCGTACTTCGAGGTCATCGAGCGGGTGTGGGCGGACCGGTCGATCCAGATCGGCATGGACGTGGTGAGGGGCCTGTACCCGTCGCTGTCCGACCCGGAGTCGACCCTGGCCGCCACGGACGCGTGGCTGTCGGCGCATGCCGGGGCGGCGCCTGCGCTGCGCCGGCTGGTCCTGGAGTCCCGCGACGACCTGGCCCGCGCCGTTCGCGCCCAGCACTGCGACGAGGCTTCGGACCGCTAGCCCCCGGCTCCGCCGTCAGGGGCTCCGCCCCCGAACCCTCCCCCAGACTCCGTCCGGGGGGACCCCCAGCGCCTCAAACGCCGGCGGGGCTGAATTTGCCGGCGTCGCCTCGGCGGGGCTGGATTGCCCGGAGGGCAATTCCAGCCTCGCCGGCGTTTGAGGCGCGGGGTCTGGGGCGGAGCCCCAGCAGCGGCGGGGCGGCCGAACACAGAGCCCGCACACCGGCGGAGCCCATCGGCAGTCGAACGTCCGTACTTTAGCCCCGGCTTGTCCCGATTTGCCGACGGGCATGTAACAGGGGTTAGCAAGGCCATGGCCTGAGGGAATCACCGCGTCATGAACCACAACGCACCCCTCCCCCTCGCCCACCTCACCGGCAGCCGCCCCCGCGTGCTGACCCTGGCCCAGCTCCGCGAGCACGGCGTCACCGCCTCCGACGCCGCCGAGCGGCCCTGGCAGCAGATCCTGCCCGGGGTGTTCCTGCTCCACTCGGGCCCCGCGACCAGCGAGGAGCGGCTGCACGCCGCGCTGCTGTACGCGGGCCGGCGCGGCGGCGAGGCCATGATCACGGGGCTCGCGGCGCTCGCCCTGTACCGGTTCGGCTCCGCGCCCGCGCTGCTCGGGCTCTCCCACATCGACGTACTCGTGCCCGGCACCCGGCGGCTGCGCTCGACCGGCGACGTGCGGATCGTGCGCTCGCACACCCCGCCCCGGTCCCAGGAGGTGACCGGCCTGCCGGTGGCCCCGGTCGCGCGGGCCGTCGCCGACGCCGTGGCCCAGCTCGACGACGCCGGCACCGTACGCCGCCTGCTCAGCGAAGCCGTCCGCGGCGGGCACTGCGAACCGGCCGCCGTGGTACGGGAGCTGACGGTGGCCCGGCTGCTGAACCGGCCGCACGTGGTCGACGCCGTCGAGTCGCTGCTCGCGGAGGGCCGCGCCATCGCCGAGGACCGGCTCTACCACCTCGTACGGGGCTACGACCTGCCCGAGCCCGTCTGGAACGTGGACCTGCGCCTGCCCGGCGGCCCGCACCTCGGCGGGGTCGACGCGTTCTGGCCCGAGCACTCCGTCGCCGTGGAGATCGACACCCGGGCCCCGCGCCAGGGCGAGGACGAGCAGTGGTCCGAGTGCGTCCGCAAGCGGGAGACCCTGGAGCGGCTCGGGGTGACCGTCATCCACATCACCCCGCGCAAGCTCCGCGACTGGCCCGAGCAGCAGGCCGCGGTGGTGCGGACCGCGCTGACGGCGTCCGGCGACCGCGAACCCGCCTCCTACCTGGTGGTGCTCCCCAGGTGAGGCGAGTACTCCGGGGCGCTCCACCGCAGCCGCCCCGGATGCAGGCTCTCCACCACCGACTCCACGCTGAAGCGCACGCACCGCTCCCCGTCGGCCCCGAACTCGGTCCGCGCCCAGCCGCTGAGCTGGAGCAGCGCCCCGCTCTCCCAGTCCGGGAAGAGCAGCCCGGCCCGCGGGTCGGCCGCCAGGTTCCCCAGGGTGAGGAACATGGCGTTGCCCGCGTAGTCCGGCCAGCTCAGCTCCCCCGGCGAGGCCACTTCCACGAAGCCCGGCAGCCCGCCCCGGTGGCTGGCGTCGGCCCCGTCGGCCTCCGCCGTGGTGGCGACGAAGAAGGTGTCGGCGGCGCGGACGGCCCGCTCCTGGTCGGGGGTGAGCGCGTCCCCGCGCCGCACGACACCGGCTCCTTCTGCGGCGAGGTCCAGCGGCTGCCGCTTCTGCAAGTACTTCGGACAGTTGGCGAAGACCTGTTCGGCGTGGACGGCGAACCCCCTGCCGGTCACCTCGAGGGTCCCGTTCAGCCGCATCCTGCGCCGGGTGCGCGGATCGAGCGCGATGGTGCCGACCCGGGTCCCGGCGGTGGCCAGGGCCCGCTCGAGCGGGTCGCCGTCCGGTAGTCCGCCGGCGACCGTGATCCGGTCCGGCCCGGTGGCCCGTACGAAACCGGGCGCCCCCGTGAGCAGCGAGGCCCACATCCGCCCCGCTTCGTCGGCGGCGCCGACGACCAGGTGGGGCTGGAGGCCGAGGAACGCGGCGGCGACGTCCCGGATGCCGGTGCCGATCGAGCGGCCGACGTGCTCGGCCGCGTCCCGTACGCCGACCCGTTCCTGCACGGCCAGCGGGCCCCAGTGGTAGGCGCCGGTACTCATTAGAAGAATCCGCAGGTAGGAGCCCCTGTGACGGGGGCGGGTGCGCCTTCGGCTCCGGTCGGTACGGAGATCTCCAGGCGGGTGCCGTCGGGGTCGTGGAAGAAGATGCCGCCGGAGGCCTCGCCCTCGCCGTGGGCGACGACGCCCTCGTACGCGAACTCCACGCCCAGCGCCCGCAGCCGCTCCTCGTACTCCCGCACCTCCTCGACGGCGCCGGCCGACAGCGCCAGGTGGTGCAGTCCGGCTGCGGCCGGGGCGAAGGGCCCGTCGGCCTGCTGCCACAGGGTGAGGACGAGCTCGCCGTCCTGGCCGAGGAAGGCGGAGCGGCGGCCCTCCTCCTTGCCCTCGCCCAGCACCTGGAAGCCGAGGGCGTCCCGGTAGAAGGCGAGTGACCGGTCGAGGTCGGTGACGTTCAGACCCACGTGCCCGGTGCGGAGCTTGCTGATGACGCTCGTCATGGAAGTGCCTTCCCCAGAGGTGTTTCTCTAACCGTCTAGTTTCACTTTAAAGGTTAGGCGGGAGGAGGTCAACCGGTCACGTACCCTTGAGGGGTTAGCGACGGGGTAGCGGGAAGGTTCGGAGACATGACGGCGGCGGACCCACGACCCCTGACCGGGGAGCCGGTCGCCCTGGACCTGCTGAACACCCGCTGGGCCGGCGACGGCGGACCGCTCGACCTCTTCGCGGGAGCCGCCGGGCTGTCCCGGGTCGAAGGGCTCGCGGTCTGGCTGGAGAGCACCGGCCTGGCCGGCCGCTTCCGCGCGGACGCCTCGACCCTCGTCCACCTGCTGACCGCCCGCGAGGCCCTGGCCCGCGCGGTGGCAGACCCCGCCGACGAGAGCGCGCGGGCCCTGGTCGACGCGGTGCTGGAGCACGGCCGGATCCGGCCCACCCTGACCGCCGAAGGCCCGGGCGAGCGGGCCGAGTTCGACGACCGGACCTGGGGTCCGGCCTGGACGGCCGCCCGGAACTACCTGGAGTTGCTGGAGTCCGCACCCGACCGGATCCGCAAGTGCGCCTCCGAGAGCTGCGTCCTGCACTTCCACGACGTCTCGCGCAACGGCACCCGCCGCTGGTGCTCGATGGCCGCATGCGGAAACCGGGCGAAAGCCTCTCGTCATTACGCGCGCACGCGCGAGCGCTGAAACCCCGAAAGTTGTCACACCCGATCCGGCGCCGGACCCTGCTCCGCCCCTGAGGCGCCGTCGGAAAGTCTACAAATCCACTTCCCAGCCCGTTGGGTCATCCCGGTCTGTCCCGGTACGGCCGCGCTGGCGCATGCTCCGCACTGGCGAGAGTCCGCCATGGCAGGTCTCGGTCAATGACAACTCTCCCCAAAGACCTTGCTCTTGCGCAAAGCTGACCGGTCATCCGGCACCGAATTCCGGACCATTTCTTCCACTGACCAGGGATGCAGATGACCCTCGAATCCCCCAGCTCCATACCCGGGGCCAGACGCGCCGTGCGCGTCGCGGCCGCGGCCGGCCTGGTGGCCGCCCTCGTGGCCACCGGCTCCGCGCCCGTGTTCGCCGCCACCGGCACCGACACCCCGGGCGCCAAGCCGGCCGTGAAGTCCGCCGACCAGAAGCTCGGTTCGGCCGACGCCGAGCTGCTCCAGGCGGCCAAGACCAAGGGTGACGCGACCGTCACCGTCATGGTCGCGACCGCCCCCGGCCAGACCAAGCAGGTGGCCGACCAGCTCGACGCCGTCCAGGGCGCCTCGGTGGGCCAGACGTACGACAAGCTCGGCTATGTCCGCGCCACCCTGCCCACCGGCAAGGCGGACGCCGCGCTGAAGGCGGCCGCCAAGCTGTCCTCGGTGCACGGCATCGACCTGCGGCACGAGATCCAGCTGCCGGACCCGCGGCCCGACGCCCACAGCGCCTCGGGCGCGGGCAAGAAGAACGCGGCCGAGGCGTACCCGGCGCCGGACAAGAACACCCCGGCGAAGAACCCGTACAACCCGTCCTTCGAGACCGGTGCGGTGGACTTCGTCGCGAACAACCCGCAGGCCGACGGCCGTGGCGTGACCATCGGCATCATGGACTCAGGCGTCGACCTCGGTCACCCGGCCCTGCAGCAGACCACCACCGGCGAGCGCAAGATCGTCGACTGGGTCACCGCGACCGACCCGATCACCGACGGCGACGGCACCTGGCGCGCCCAGATCACCCCGGTCACCACCGCGGCCGGCGCCTTCTCCGCGGGCGGCCAGAGCTGGAAGGCCCCCGAGGGCAGCTTCCAGTGGAGCCGCTTCAGCGAGTCGATCACCGCCAACGGCGACATGAAGGGCGACGTCAACCGGGACGGGGACACCACCGACCGGTTCGGCATGCTCTACGACGTCGCCGCCGGCACCGTCCGCGTCGACACCGACCAGGACGGCGACTTCACGAACAACGAGCCGATGAAGCCGTACAAGGACGGCTACCAGATCGGCTACTTCGGCACGGAGAACGCGGCGACCGAGGTCGCCGACCGCATCCCCTTCGTGATCGAGATCCGCAAGGACGTCCCGATGGACCCGCTGGGTGGTGACTGGGTCGGCAAGAAGGCCGACTTCGTCAACATCGGCATCATCGAGTCCGAGCACGGCACGCACGTCGCGGGCATCACCGCCGCCAACAGCCTCTTCGGCGGCAAGATGAACGGCGAGGCGCCCGGCGCCAAGCTCGTCTCCTCGCGCGCCTGCTCCTGGTCCGGCGGCTGCACCAACATCGCGCTGACCGAGGGCATGATCGACCTCGTCGTGAACCGCGGCGTCGACATCGTCAACATGTCGATCGGCGGCCTCCCGGCGCTGAACGACGGCAACAACGCGCGTTCCGAGCTCTACAAGAACCTCATCGACACCTACGGTGTCCAGCTCGTCATCTCGGCGGGCAACGAGGGCCCCGGCGTCAACACCATCGGCGACCCCAGCCTCGCGGACAAGGTCATCTCCGTGGGTGCCGCGGTCTCCAAGGAGACCTGGGCCGCCAACTACGGCTCCGGCGTGGCGAAGAAGTACAACATGTTCCCCTTCTCCTCGCGCGGTCCGCGTGAGGACGGCGGGTTCACGCCGACCATCACCGCCCCCGGCGCGGCCATCAACACCATCCAGACCTGGCTGCCCGGCGCCCCGGTCAAGGAGGCCGGCTACACGCTCCCGGCCGGCTACGGCATGCTCCAGGGCACCTCGATGTCCTCGCCGCAGGCGGCGGGCGCCAGCGCCCTGCTGATCTCGGCCGCCAAGCAGGCCAACATCAAGCTGACCCCGGCGAGCCTGCGCGTGGCGCTCACCAGCACCGCGAAGAAGATCGACGACGTCCCGGCGCACGCCCAGGGCTCGGGTCTGATCAACGTCGTCGACGCGTGGGAGTCCATCCAGGGCGACGCGAAGGCCAACGAGTTCACCGTCAAGGCGCCGGTCGACACCGCGATCGACCAGTTCCTGAAGACCCCGGGCTTCGGCACCGGCCTGTACGACCGCGAGGGTGGTCTCAAGGTCGGCCAGAAGAAGGTCTACAACGTCGTCGTCACCCGCACCACGGGCGTCAAGTACGGCACCCGGCACGACCTGAGCTGGCGCAACAACGACGGCACCTTCAAGGTCATCGGCGGCTACGACTACGTCACCCTGCCGCTGAACAAGCCCGTCACCATCAAGGTCGAGGCCAACGCCAAGTCGGGCGGCGTCCACAGCGGCATCCTGCAGCTGGACGACGCGACCACCGAGGGCATCGACAAGCAGATCCTGGCCACGGTCGTCGCCGCCGCTCCGCTGGCGAAGCCGTCGTTCACCCTGTCGGACACCTCCTCCGTGCAGCGCAACAGCCACAAGTCGTACTTCGTGACCGTCCCGGCGGGCGCGAAGACCCTCGAGGTCGCCCTCGGCGGTCTCGCGGCGGGCAGCCAGACGCGCTTCATCTCGATCCACCCGTACGGTCTGGGCGTCGAGAACAGCGCGACCACCCAGTGCTACCCGAACTACGACAACCCGGCCAACACCTGCCGCCCCGACCTGCGCTCGTACGCCGACCCGCAGCCGGGCGTCTGGGAGATCGAGGTCGAGTCGCGCCGTACGTCACCGCTGCTCGACAACCCGTTCAAGCTGGACGTCTCCGTGCTCGGCGCGGCCTTCGACCCCGCGGTCAAGGTCCTGCCCGAGGTCAAGCAGGGCACCCCGGCCCCGGTCCAGTGGACCGTGAAGAACGACGCCGCGGCCATCTCGGGCGGCAAGCTCAAGGGCGGCCCGCTCGGCTCGGCGAAGGTCGCCAAGCCGACCATCGCCAACGGTGAGACCCACACCACCGAGGTCACGATCGGCGAGGGCGTCTCCCGCCTCGACATCGCGATCGGCAAGGTGTCCGACACCGGCGCCGACCTCGACCTCGACGTCTACAAGGACGGCATCAAGGTCGGCTCCTCCGCCGACGGCGACTCCGAGGAGAGCGTCAGCCTGGTGAACCCGGGCGCGGGCACCTACACCATCGAGGTGTTCGGCTACGCCGTCCCGTCCGGCTCCACCACGTACGACTACCGCGACGTGTACTTCTCGGCCGGTCTGGGCTCCGTCCAGGTCGACGAGAGCGCCGCGGTGAACCTCGCCAACGGCGCCTCCGCGGCGGTCTCGGCGAACGTCCTGGTCAGCGCCGCCGCCCCCGAGGGCCGGCAGTTCTTCGGCCAGGTCCAGCTGCTGAACGCCCGCGGCACCGCCGCCGGCACGGGCAGCGTGCAGATCGAGAAGGTCCTCCCGTAACCCGGTAGGAACCACGACACCGGAGGGGCAGTGCTCGTCGTGACGAGCACTGCCCCTCCGGGCGTTTCCCCCGTGTCCCCCCGGGTGGTCAGCCCTTCAGGGAGCTCAGGTCCTGGGCGTAGGTGCCCACCGCGTGGGCGATGACGTCCAGGTTGGTGTCGAAGACCTTCAGGTCCAGGTTCCTCAGGTCGTCGCCCGCCCCGTGGTAGTTCGGGTCGTACGGGGCGCCCGCGGTGCCGCCGTGGCGCTTGGCCTGCTCGGCGGTCTTGATGCCCTCGGCGCCGGTGAAGGTGCCGCCGGCCGGGATGCCGTTCGCGATGAACGGGCCGTAGTCGGAGCGGCCGTCGAAGTCGCTGCCCTCGTGCGGCTTGCGCTTCTTGTCGAGGAAGCCGTTGATCAGCGCCTCGATCTGCGCCGAGCCGGCCGGGCCCGCGCCCGCGCCGGTCTTGTCGGAGTCGTCGCCGTCGTAGACGAACTGCACCGGGTTCGGCGAGGCGATCATGTCGAAGTTGAGGTAGAGCGCGATGTTCTTCTTCTGCCGCTCGGACAGCTGCGCCACGTAGTGCTCGGAGCCCAGCAGGCCCAGCTCCTCCGCCGACCACCAGGCGAACCGGACCTTGTTGGCGGGCCCCTTGCCCTTCTTGTTGGCGCCCTCCTCCGCGAGCCCCAGCGCCACCTCCAGCGCGCGAGGGCGATCGGGGCGGTCAGCCCGCCCGCCGGGGTGGACTTGGTGAAGGTGAACGCGGCGGTGGCCGGCTCGCGGCCCTGCGCACCCCCGCTGCCGAGGACGAAGGTCTTCTCCGTCTTCGTGCGCGCCTCGTGGAGGGCCGTGACCTCCTCCACGAGCTCCTTGGCGAGCCGGCCCTCGCGCGGGTGGGCCGCGGCCGGTGTGGCGGTGAGCAGGACGGGTGCGGCGACGGCGGCGGCCGCGAGGGCGGCGAGCGCCGGTATGGACCGGCGGCGGTGGCGGATGGCGCGCACAGTGGATCTCCCCGAGTCGGATGGGTCGCAATACGGTCGGCCATGTCCGGATACCGGTCATGGCAGATCGGACGCTAACCGGCTCCGACCGGGCAAAACGGATGTTCAGGGGCCTTGCAACACGCGCGCCACGGACTCGTCACACGGGTTCACATCCAGGACACCGTCCGTTCCTCGGACAATGGATTGGACAAGGCTCGTGGGGTCGAACGCATGATGGCTTCACGCGCGCCCGCGTCGTACGTACTGAAGGAGTCACCGTGAGGGTCGGAATCGTCGGAGCCACCGGACAGGTCGGCGGAGTCATGCGCGGCATCCTCGCCGAGCGGAAGTTCCCGGTGGACGAGCTGCGGCTGTTCGCCTCGGCCCGTTCGGCGGGCTCGACCCTAGAGTGGGAGGGCCGGGAGATCACCATCGAGGACGCCTCCACGGCCGACTACTCCGGTCTGGACATCGTGCTCTTCTCCGCGGGCGGCGCCACCTCCAAGGCCCTCGCCGAGAAGGTCGCCGCGCAGGGCGCCGTCGTGATCGACAACTCCTCCGCCTGGCGCAAGGACCCCGAGGTCCCCCTCGTCGTCTCCGAGGTCAACCCGCACGCGATCAAGAACCGCCCCAAGGGCATCATCGCGAACCCGAACTGCACCACCATGGCCGCGATGCCGGTGCTGCGCCCGCTGCACGACGAGGCCGGCCTGTCCGCGCTGATCGCCACCACCTACCAGGCCGTGTCCGGGTCGGGCCTGGCCGGTGTCGCCGAGCTGCGCACCCAGGCCTGCGCGGTCTCCGAGGCCGCCGACCAGCTGACCTTCGACGGCGGCGCGGTGGACTTCCCGGAGCCGGCCGTCTACAAGCGGCCCATCGCCTACAACGTCGTACCGCTCGCGGGCTCGATCGTCGACGACGGCTCCTTCGAGACCGACGAGGAGCAGAAGCTCCGCAACGAGTCCCGCAAGATCCTGGAGATCCCGGAGCTCAAGGTCTCGGGCACCTGCGTGCGCGTGCCGGTCTTCTCCGGCCACTCCCTCCAGATCAACGCCCGCTTCGACCGCCCGATCAGCGTCGAGCGCGCCTACGAGCTGCTGAAGGACGCCCCGGGCGTCGAGCTGTCGGAGATCCCGACCCCGCTCCAGGCCGCCGGCCGCGACGCCTCGTACGTGGGCCGCATCCGCGTCGACGAGACCGTCGAGAACGGCCTCGCGCTGTTCCTGTCGAACGACAACCTGCGCAAGGGCGCGGCGCTGAACGCGGTCCAGATCGCCGAGCTCGTGGCCGAGGAGCTGCGCGGCTGATCCCGCCTGCCCGCACGCGCCCGAGGGGCGGCACCGCGCCGGACACCGTTGGCGAATGTCCTTTGCGACGTGACGTCGGTCTGTTCCACCGCGTTGGTGGGGCAGACCGACGTTGTGTTTGGGGTGGGGTTGACGGTGTCGTTGCGTCCTGGGGTACCGGCGGGCGTGCCGGAGGAGACGGCAAGGGTGGCTCGTGCGGCCTTTCCGAAGGGCTGTCTGGCTGTTCGTGTGCGGGACGTTCTCGGCCCGGTCTTCACAGACGGGGAGTTCGCGGGCCTGTTCTCCGACCGGGGACGTCCGGCGGCATCGCCGGGCAGGCTGGCGATGATCTCGGTGTTGCAGTTCGCCGAGGGCCTTTCAGACCGGCAGGCCGCGCACGCGGTGCGGTCGAGGATCGACTGGAAGTACGCCCTGGGACTGGAGCTGACCGATCCTGGCTGCGACTTCTCCGTGCTCAGCGAGTTCCGTGACAGGCTCATCGCCGGTGGTATCGAGGCCCGGGTGCTCGATGCGGTCCTGGAGAACGCCTCGGCCGCCGGGCTGCTCAAGGCCGGCGGCCGACAGCGAAGTGACGCCACACACGTCCTGGCCGCGGTGCGGGATCTGAACCGGCTGGAGTCCGTGGTCGAGACAATGCGGGCCGCGCTGAACGCTCTGGCGGTGGCCGTTCCGCAGTGGCTGGCCGTCCGAACGCCACCGGAGTGGTTCGACCGCTACTCCGCCCGCCCGGAGGACACCAAGTTCCCCAGCCGGTGGGCCGCCCGCGTCGGACATGCCGAACAGGTCGGCCAGGACGGCATGACTCTCCTGACCTCCGTCTGGTCCACCGATGCGCCTGCCTGGCTGCGGGAGCTTCCCGCAGTGGAGTTCCTGCGGCAGATGTGGGTGCAGGAATACCAGGTCAGCGATGGTGAAGTGAGCTGGCGGAACTGCAAGGACTGCCCGCCCGGACGGTTACGGGTCCGCTCGCCCTACGATCCGGACGCCCGCAACGGCGTCAAGCGTGACAGGGCCTGGTGCGGCTACAAAGTCCACCTGACCGAGACCTGCGAGCCCGATGCCCCGCACCTGATCACCGAGGTGGTGACCACCACCGCCGCCGTCACCGATTTCGAGGTCACCGACAAGATCCACGACGGCCTCGCCCGGCGGAAGCTCATCCCGGACGTTCACCTGGTCGACGCGGGCTACGTCGACGCCGCGCACCTGGTGGCCGCCCGCCGCGACCACGACATCGAACTGGTCGGACCAGTCAAGCCGAACACGGGATGGCAGGCCGCCGCGAACAACGGCTACACCATCGACGACTTCACCATCGACTGGGACAACAAGCGTGTGACCTGCCCCAACGGCAAGATGACCACCCAGTGGCAGCACGACCGGCGACGCACCGAAGGCCCGGTGATCCGGGCAAGATTCTCACCCGCCGACTGCCGCCCCTGCCCCTCCCGCGACCAGTGCACCCGCGGCGTCGCCTCCATGGGGCGCGAGATCACTCTGCGACACCGCGACGAACACGAAGCACTACGCACAGCCAGACGAGACCAGCAGACCGTGCAGTGGCAGAAACGCTACGGGCACCGCGCTGGCATCGAAGGCACCATCGCCCAAGGAGTCCGCGCCTTCGGCCTGCGCAAGTCCCGCTACCGAGGCCACCCCAAGACCCGCCTCCAACACGTACTGACCGCTGCCGGAATGAACCTCGCCCGCCTCGACGCATGGCTCACCGGCACCCCACTCGCCCCCACCCGCACCTCACACTTCGCAGCACTCAGCCCCACCGGGTAATCCCGGTGGGGCTGAATGAAGGGCATTCGCCAACGGTGTCCGCGCCGGTGCCGCCCCTCGGGCGTGTCTAAAGCCCCAGCTGCTGGCGCAGCGCCCGGTCGATCTCCTTCAGCGCCTGCGCCGGCACGGTGCCGATCCGCCGCCCGAACCGCGAGAGGTCGAGAGCCCGGATCTGTTCGCACTGCGCCTTGGAGTCCATGTTGAGGCCGCAGTCCTCCGCGGACAGGAGCACCTGGAACGTACGGACGTGCGCAACGTTCGACGTCACCGGCACCACGGCCAGAACACCACGCCCGGCACGATCCGCCATCCGGTTCGCGGCGTCGTTGGTCACGAGAACCGCAGGGCGCGTCTTGTTCGCTTCGCTGCCGACCGTCGGCTCAAGATCGACCAAGTAGATGTCACCGCGCCTCATCGACGATCCCGTCTCCCGCCGTGCGGTCCCAGAGTTCCGCATCCCCGCTCTCGTACCACTCGTCCCAGGCTTCGAGGTACTCCTTCTCCAGTGCGGACTCGCGCAGCAACTGGATCGCGGCGTGTATGACGGCCGATCTGGATTCGGCCTCGACCTCGGCGGCGTACCGATCGACGAACGCAACGTCCTCCTGCGGAAGACTCACACTAATCTTCATACCTGCAAGGCTACCCTCAGTGCCACCATGAGCGCCACCTTGAGGCCTGTTCGCCTCTGGATTACTCCGACCCCTTGGCTCCGCTGCCGTGGAAGGATGGGCCGGAACGTCACCATCGAAGGAGATGACCGCGTGCCAGGCACGAATCTCACCCGTGAAGAGGCCCAGCGGCGGGCAAAGCTGCTCACCGTCGACTCGTACGAGATCGAATTGGATCTCAGCGGCGCGCAGGAGGGCGGTACCTACCCCTCCGTGACCACCGTGCGCTTCCAGTCGGCAGAGGCCGGGGCCGAGACCTTCATCGACCTGGTCGCCCCGGCCGTGCACGAGGTCGTCCTGAACGGCAAGTCGCTGGACGTCGCCGCCGTGTTCCGGGACTCGCGCATCGCACTGCACCACCTGGCGGCCGGGGCCAACGAGCTCCGGGTCGTCGCGGACTGCGCGTACACCAACACCGGCGAGGGCCTGCACCGGTTCGTCGACCCCGTGGACCAGCAGGCCTACCTGTACACCCAGTTCGAGGTGCCGGACGCCCGGCGGGTCTTCGCCAGCTTCGAGCAGCCCGACCTGAAGGCCACGTTCCAGTTCACCGTGACGGCCCCCGAGGGCTGGACGGTCATCTCGAACTCGCCGACCCCCGAGCCCAAGGACCGGGTGTGGGCCTTCGAGCCCACCCCGCGCATCTCCTCGTACATCACCGCGCTGATCGTCGGCCCGTACCACGCGGTGCACAGCTCCTACGAGGGCGCGGACGGGCAGTCGGTGCCGCTGAGCATCTACTGCCGGCCCTCGCTCGCCGAGTTCCTCGACGCGGACGCGATCTTCGAGGTCACCCGGCAGGGCTTCGACTGGTTCCAGGAGAAGTTCGCCTACGCCTACCCCTTCGCCAAGTACGACCAGCTCTTCGTCCCGGAGTTCAACGCGGGCGCCATGGAGAACGCGGGCGCGGTCACCATCCGCGACCAGTACGTCTTCCGCTCGAAGGTGACGGACGCGGCGTACGAGGTGCGCGCGGAGACCATCCTCCACGAGCTCGC
Organism: Streptomyces sp. NPDC058525; assembly: GCF_042719495.1. NCBI lineage: Bacteria > Bacillati > Actinomycetota > Actinomycetes > Kitasatosporales > Streptomycetaceae > Streptomyces > Streptomyces sp. NPDC058525. The sequence continues at coordinate 6,683 of NZ_JBHXNP010000129.1, read as the reverse complement.
CCACATGTGGTTCGGCGACCTCGTCACCATGGAGTGGTGGAACGACCTGTGGCTGAACGAGTCGTTCGCCACCTACACCTCGATCGCCTGCCAGGCGTACGCCGAGGGCTCGAAGTGGCCGCACGCGTGGACCACGTTCGCCAACTCCATGAAGACCTGGGCGTACCGGCAGGACCAGCTGCCGTCCACGCACCCGATCATGGCGGACATCCGCGACCTGGACGACGTCCTCGTCAACTTCGACGGGATCACGTACGCCAAGGGCGCCTCGGTGCTCAAGCAGCTCGTGGCCTACGTCGGCATGGACGCCTTCTTCAAGGGCGTGCAGGCGTACTTCAAGGCGCACGCCTTCGGCAACACGCGCCTGTCCGACCTGCTGGGCGCCCTGGAGGAGACCTCGGGCCGCGACCTGACCGCCTGGTCGAAGGCGTGGCTGGAGACCGCGGGCATCAACATCCTGCGCCCCGAGATCGAGACGGACGCGAGCGGTGCGATCACCGCGTTCGCGATCCGCCAGGAGGCCCCGGCGCTCCCGGCGGGCGCCAAGGGCGAGCCGGTACTGCGCCCGCACCGCATCGCGGTCGGCCTGTACGAGCTCCAGGGCGGCGCCCTCGTGCGCACCGACCGGATCGAGCTGGACATCGACGGCGCGCTGACGGCGGTGCCGGAGCTGGTGGGCCGCGCCCGCCCGACCGTCGTGCTGCTGAACGACGACGACCTGTCGTACGCGAAGGTCCGCTTGGACGAGGTCTCCCTCGCCAACGTCACCGCGCACCTGGGCGACTTCGCGGAGTCCCTGCCGCGGGCGCTGTGCTGGGCCTCGGCCTGGGACATGACGCGGGACGGCGAGCTGGCCACCCGCGACTACCTCGCGCTGGTGCTGTCGGGCATCGGCAAGGAGTCCGACATCGGCGTCGTCCAGACGCTCCAGCGCCAGGTGAAGCTGGCCGTCGACCTGTACGCCGACCCGGCGTGGCGCGAGGAGGGCCTGGCGGTCTGGACCGGGGCCGCGCTGGAGCACCTGCGTGCGGCCGCTCCGGGCAGCGACCACCAGCTGGCGTGGGCGCGCAGCTTCGCGGCCACGGCCCGTACCGAGGAGCAGCTGGCGTACCTGTCGGCGCTGCTGGACGGCTCGGCCGTGCTCGACGGCCTGGCCGTCGACACGGAGCTGCGCTGGACGTTCCTGGAGCGGCTGGTCGCGACGGGCGTCGCCGGTGAGCCGGCCGTCGAGGCCGAGCTGAAGCGGGACTCCACGGCGGCCGGCGAGCGCCACGCGGCGACCTGCCGGGCGGCGCGCCCGACGGCGGAGGCCAAGGCCGAGGCGTGGGCCTCCGTGGTCGAGGCCGACGACCTGCCGAACGCGGTGCAGGAGGCCGTGATCGGGGGCTTCGTGCAGGCCGACCAGCGCGAGTTGCTGGCGCCGTACGGTGAGAAGTACTTCTCGGTGGTCAAGCGGATCTGGGAGACGCGCAGCCACGAGATCGCCCAGCAGATCGCGGTGGGCCTGTACCCGGCGCTGGCGGTGTCCCCGGCCACGCTGGCGGCGACGGACGCCTGGCTCGCCTCGGCCGAACCGAACGCGGCCCTGCGCCGCCTGGTCTCGGAGTCCCGCGCGGGCGTCGAGCGCGCCCTGAAGGCCCAGGCGGCCGACGCGGCCGCCGCTGCCGCTCAGGTCTAAGAGCCTCCGGGCCGCGCCCGCACCCGCGGATGCCGGAGGGGCTGAGCTCCAGCCCCTCCGGCGTTTGAGGAGCGGGGTCTGGGGCGGAGCCCCAGGAAACGGAGAGAGGGCGGGGCGGGGAGACGGCTCCGCGCAGCGGCGTCCCGAACCCCCTCGGCCCGTGGTCAGGGCCTGGCGGCGACGGCGCGGAGCGCGGTCAGGACGTGGGCCACCGCCGGCGCGGCCTCGGCGCCGCGTCGGACCGCCGCGATCACGTGCCGGGTCGGCCGGTCCAGCTCCAGCACGCGGACCACCACCCCCGAGGCCCGGCTCGACACCATGCGCGGGACCAGCGCGACGCCCATCCCCGCCTCCACCATCGCGAGGATCGCCGTCCAGCCGGAGGCGGAGTGGGCCTGTTCCGGTACGAAGCCCGCCGCCTCGCACGCGCCCCGCGCGATCTCCGACCACGGGCCGCTGCCCCCGTAGATCCACGGGTCTCCGGACAGGTCGGCCAGCCGCAGCCGCGGCGCGGCCGCCAGCGGGTGGCCCGGCGGGAGCGCCACGTCCAGCGGGTCCTCCAGCAGCGTGAGCCGGGTGAACCGGGCGTCGCGCGCGGTCGGCGCGTGCGCGGCCAGCGACAGCGCCAGGTCCACGCCCCCGGCCGACAGCAGCTCGTACGACTCCGCGGCCTCCGTCTCCCGGACCCGGACCTCCACCCCCGGGTGGGTCAGCCGCAGCGCGGCCACGGCCGGTACGACCAGTGCGGGCACGGCGGTGGAGAAGGCGCCGACCCGCACCTCACCGGCGTCCCCGGCCAGGTACCCGGCCAGTTCCGCGTCCGCCTGCTCCAGCTGCGCGAACACCGCCTCCGCGTGCCGCAGTACGAGGTGCGCGGCGTCCGTGAGCCGGACCCGGCGGCCCTGTGCCTCCAGCAGCGCCACCCCCAGCTGCCGGGAGAGGTTCGTCAGCTGCTGCGAAACGGCCGAGGGCGTCATGTGCAGCGCCTCGGCCGTCGCGGTCACGGTGCCCTGTTCGGCGAGGGTCCGCAGGATCCGCAGCTTCTTGATGTCCCACTCGGTCATGGCACCGAACCTACCGCCGCGACCCCAGCGCGACGCCGCCCAGGATCAGGGCCATGCAGAGCAGCTGCGCCGGTCCGGTCCGCTCGCCCAGCAGCAGCAGGCCGAGGCCCGCGACGCACACCGGCTGGAGGTAGTAGACGACTCCGGCGCGGGCGGCGCCGATGACCGAGATCGCCTTGTTCCAGGCGAAGAAGGCGACGGCCGAGGAGAACACCCCGACGTACAGCAGCGGTCCGGCGGTGCCGGCGGTGACCTCGAAGCCGCCCTGGACGGCGACGGAGACCGCGTAGGCGGGGGCCAGCATCAGCGCGCCGAGCACGAAGGTGGTGATCAGGAAGGCCAGGCCGCCCAGTTCGGCGGGCTTGCGCTTGAGCAGGGCGCTGTAGCTGGCGAAGGAGAGGGCCGCGCCGAACATCCACAGGTCGCCGGCGCCGAAGGCGAAGCCGAGGGAGCCGTCTCCGACGAGCAGCAGCACGCCGAAGGCGGCCAGCAGCAGTCCGAAGGTCCGCCGGGCGCCGAGCCGTTCGCCGCCCAGCCGGGCGTAGAGCGCCATGATGACCGGCGAAGCGGCCATGATCATGCCCATGTTGGAGGCGGAGGTGGTCAGTCCGGCCTGGTGCACGAGGGTGTTGTAGAGGGCGACGCCGAACAGCGTGGCGAGGGAGACGAATCCGAGGTGCTTGCGGATCAGGGCCCGCTGCTGCCAGGCCTGCCGGGCGGCGAAGGGGGCGACCGCGAGGGTGGCGATGATCCAGCGCCAGAAGACGGCCTGGACAGGCGGGACGGTGTCGGCCATGCCCCGGGTGGCGACGAAGCTGCCGGACCAGACGACCGTCGCGAGCAGGGCGAGGAGCACGCCGAGTCCGGCGGCGCCCTTCGTTCCCGCGGTGGTGGGCTTGCCCTGTGCGACGGTGCGGACGCGGTCCATGACGGCCACTGTGTGTCTCCCCCTCGGGGTCGGATCCTGTGCGGTGGGACCTACCGTCGCACCTGCCTATCGCTCAGGTCCATCGAAATGTTTCGATCGATCTGTTCAGTTGAACTGAATGGTTGGGGGGTGCGGGCGACCGCGAGCTGGCCCGCCACCGTGGCCCCGAAGGCGATCGCCATGCCCACCAGCTGTACGGGGGTCAGCGCCTGCCCGAGCGCGGCCCAGCCGATGACGGCGGCGGTGAGCGGCGAGAGCGGGCCGAGCAGGGTGACGGAGGTGGCGCTGAGCTTGCCGATCCCGCGGAACCAGAGCCAGTACGCGATGCCGGTGTTGATCAGCATCATGTAGCCGTAGCCGAGCAGGGCCCTGCCGTCGAGCGCGGGCGGCGCCCCTTCGACGAGGGCGGCGACGGGGATGATGACCAGCCCGCCGGCGGTGAGCTGCCAGCCGGTCATGGCCAGCGGGCCGACGCCCTCGGGGCGGCCCCACCGCTTGGTCATGACGGTGCCCGCGCCCATGGAGGCGGAGGAGACCACTCCGGCGATGATCCCGACCAGGTCGAGCCCGGCCTCGGCGGTGAGGACGACCATGCTCACGCCGAAGGCGCCCACGACGGCGGCGAGCACGGTGCGCAGGCTCGCCCGCTCGCCGAGGACCAGGGCGGCGAGTCCCACGACGAACAGGGGTCCGGCGGCGCCCAGTACGGCCGCGACGCCGCCGGGCAGCCGGTAGGCGGACAGGAACAGCAGCGGGAAGAAGGCGCCGATGTTGAGGGTGCCGAGGACGGCGGACTTCCACCACCAGGCGCCGGTGGGGAGCGTACGGGCCAGGGCGGTCAGCAGCAGCCCCGCGGGCAGGGCCCGCATCACCCCGGTGAACAGGGGCCGGTCGGGCGGCAGCAGTTCGGTGGCGACGGCGTAGGTCGAACCCCAGGAGACGGGGGCGAGGGCGGTCAGGGCGACGGTGGCGAGGCGCTTCATGGCAGGTGGCTCCTCGGGAGGGGAGGGTTCAGGCGGCGGTGGGTGCGAGCGGGCCGCGCGGCGCCGGCGCCGCGGCCGGCGGCTCGGCGTGCACGGCGTGCGCGGGCAGGTGCCGCTCCAGCCGGAGCAGCGCGAGGGCGGCGCCGAGCGCGGCGGCGGTCAGCACGGCCCAGGGCAGCCGCCCGTCGACCGAGAGCAGGGCGGTGAACAGGGCCGGGGCCAGCGCCGTGGCCAGCGAGTACGAGAGCTGGTAGGTGGCCAGGTAGCGGCCGCGGACGGCTTCGGGGGCGGCCGAGACCGACAGGGCGCCGCCGAAGGGGCTGTGCACGAGTTCGCCGAGGGTGTAGACGACGACGATGGCCAGCAGGGCGACGAGGGTGGCGGTCTGCCCGGGGCGCAGGGTCCCGAGCACGATCTGCCCGGCGAAGGCGGCGGCGAAGAGCAGGGCGCCGAGGGCCGCGGAGCGGGTGCGGCGGGCACCGGAGCGGCGGACCCGGGCGGCGATCAGGACGCCGACGCCCGCGCAGAGCGCGGTGTTGACGGTGAAGGCGGCTCCGGTGAGGGAGTCGGGGGCCGCCAGCCAGGTGGAGAGGTAGAGGGGGAAGAGGACGGAGAGGGCGGCGTAGCCCAGTGCGGTGAGGAAGTTGGCGGCGGTGAGCCCGAGGAAGGGCCGGTCCCTCAGGACGGTCCGGTAGCCGGCGGGCGACTGCGGGGCCGGGCCCTCGGCGAGGGGTGCGGCGGCGGCGCGCAGCGGGCGCACCCGGCTGACGAGCAGTCCGGCGAGGGCGAAGGCCAGCGCGTTGCCCCAGGCGGTGTGGGTGAATCCGCCGGTCCCCCACAGCCCCAGCACCCCGGAGACGAGCAGGGCGCCCGCGCCCATCCCGGCGTTCTGCAGGGCCCGGGTGGAGGCCTGGAGCCGGTCGCGGGCGGAGCCCTGCGCGACCTCGCCGATCAGGGACTGCTGGACGACGCCGAAGGACCGGTCGGCGAGGGCGGTGACGAGGGCGACCGCGGCGAAGGCGGGCAGGGAGCCGGCGAAGGGGTAGAGGGCGAAGCCGGCCGCCCGTATCGCGTAGAGCACCAGGTTGACCTTCTTGGCGCCGAACCGGTCCACGGCGGTGCCCGCCAGCGGCATGAAGACCAGTCCGGCGACCCCGGTGACGGTCAGGACCAGGCCGACCAGGGTGAAGGAGAGGCCGGTGACGTGGTGGAAGAAGACGAGCGAGAACGGCACGTACATGCCGATCCCGACCGCGCTGATCCCGATGCCGAGGAGCAGGGACCGCTCCCCCTCCACCCGTGCTTCCTTCATGGTTCCCCCCGAGAAGTTCACTTGCTCGGAAGTAGCTTATCGCTAAGCTACTTTCCGTCAAGCAACTTTCTTGCGAACGACCGAGTGGAACCCGATACTCCAGCCATGAAGGAAGAACAGGCCGAGAAGGACGCCGTCGACGCCATCACCGACCAGTGGTACGCGGTGCGCCCCGAGCTCGACACGGCCCCCATGGCGGTCTTCGGACGCATCTACCGGATCACCAAGTCCATGGGCGACGCGATGGAGCGGACCTACTCCCGCTTCGGCATCTCGCGCGGGGAGTTCGACGTCATCGCCACGCTGCGCCGCTCGGGCGCCCCGTACACCCTCTCGCCGCGCCAGCTGTCGGCCACGCTCATGCTCACCACGGGCGGGATGACGGGACGGCTGGACAAGCTGGAGAAGGCGGGGCTGCTGTGCCGCAGGCCCGACCCGCACGACCGGCGCGGCCTCCAGGTCACGATCACCGACCGGGGCCTCGCGCTGATCGACGAGGCCGTCACCGCAGGCCTGGAGGTGCAGCGCGCCGCGCTGCGGGGGCTGAGCGAAGAGGAGACCGCGGTCCTCACCGGCCTGCTCCGCAAGCTGCTGGCCGGGGTCTGAGGACACGGCAGGGCGCCTGCCGGGGTCTGAGGACACGGCAGGGCGCCTGCCGGGGTCTGAGGACACGGCAGGGCGCCTGCCGGGGTCTGAGGACACGGCAGGGCGCCGAGGG
>NZ_JBHXNP010000128.1:0-24089 GCF_042719495.1 Streptomyces sp. NPDC058525 | reverse complement strand
CCGACCAGGAGTCCGCCGCCGCCCAGGCCCTGGACCGCACGGAACGCGATCAGCTGGCCCATGTCCTGGGCCGCGCCGCACAGCGCCGAGCCGATGAGGAAGATGACCACCGAGGTCAGGAACACGCCCTTGCGGCCGTACATGTCGCCGGCCTTGCCCCACAGCGGGGTCGAGGCGACCGTGGCCAGCGTGTAGATCGTGACCACCCAGGACAGGTGCTCCAGCCCGCCGAGCTCACCGACGATCGTCGGGATCGCGGTACTGGTGATCATCGTGTCCAGCGAGGCCAGCAGCATCGCGATCATGACCGCCACCAGGACGACCCCCACACTCCGCGGCTTCGCATCCCCCGAAGTCCCGGCTGTCTTCGCTGTGTCCACCATGTGCCCTCCCCGGCCCTGAATCCCAAGCGCACTTACTTGCCGCCCGGCTAGTTCTCTCTTAAGGTAGACCCGTAACTAGCCGGGCGTCAAGTAAGTGGCTGGACTGGAGCAGAGAGAGCGGGGAGAGCCGAATGGCCAACAGCAGCACTGCACAGAGACGTCGCGGGGACACGCGTCAGCGGATCCAGGACGTGGCGCTGGAGCTGTTCGTGGAGCAGGGGTACGAGAAGACCTCGCTGCGCGAGATCGCGGAGCGGCTGGAGGTCACGAAGGCGGCGCTGTACTACCACTTCAAGACCAAGGAAGACATCATCGTCAGCGTCTTCGCGGACCTGACCCGGCCCGTCGACGAACTCATCGCCTGGGCGCAGGGCCAGCCGCCGACCCTGGACACCAAGCGGGAAGTGCTGCGCCGCTACAGCGAATCGATGGGCGCGGGCGCGGGCGCGGGCGCGCGGCTGTTCCGCTTCATACAGGAGAACCAGGCCACGATGCGCGACCTGAGCATCGGCGAGACGATGCAGAGCCGGACGTTCCGGCTGGTGGAGCTGCTGCGCACGAAGGACGGCCCGCTGACGGACCAAGTGCGGTGCGTGAGCGCGCTGTTCACGCTGCACGCGGGACTGATGTACCTCCAGCACGTGGAAGGCGATCCGGAGGAGACCCGTCTGGCCGCCCTGGAAAGCGCGACGGACCTCATCACGCAGGCCCACCGCTTGGCGGCGTAGCCGGGGTTCCGACTTCTCTTGGGTCCTACGCCCGTTCGACCGCTGGGCCGGTGGTGGGCTGACGTACAAGCATGACCTGCGAGAAGAGGCCGTCGGGGCCTCAGGTGAGCGGTCGGCCGCCGGCTCGAGGGTGGCACCAGAACACCTTGCAACCGTGGTCCCAACGGAAATGCCGACAGACAGGCAGACATACAGACATACAGGCACCACAAGGCAACTGGTCCCGGCGCAGCCCGGCCGGCACGGCGCAGCCGGGCGGCCAGGCGCAGCGCCGGCGAGGCGGGCGGCGGCTCGCGCAGTGCGCGACGCGCGGTGTGTAGCGGTGCGCGGCGCGGTGTGGGGCGGTGCGGGGCGCGGCCAGTGCGGCGCCTCGGGGCGGCGCCCACCAAACGCCACGGCTTCAGGAAGGGGCACCACCGGAGCCCGCAACGGCAGGACGTCCGACCGCCCGACCACACGTCCGGCTGACCGACTGGCCGACCGCCCAACCCACCCTTCCCGCCCGTCACAAGACTTCGCGAGCGAGGTCACCTCGGTTCACCCGGCAGGTGAGCCGGTCGGGGACGCGCGCCCCCTGGCCCGATCTCCGCGATCCGCAGTCCGCGACTCACGCGACCGGCCGGCCCGCCCGCACCGCGGGCCCGCGGTCGGCGCCCGCGATCGCGGACACCGGAACCTACACCGGCCCCGGCGCCGCCGCACGCGCGGCCCGCCCACCCGACCCGCCCCGCCCGCGCTGCCACGCGTTCCGCAGCACGCAGGCCACGGCACGCAGTCCGCGGCCCGCAGCCCGCGACCTACCCGGCCCGCCGGCCCGCCGGGCCACACCGCGGGCCCGCCGTCGCCGGGCGCGGGCGCGGGCGCCGGGGCCTGCACCGGCCCCGGCGTCGCCGCAGCCGCACGCGCGCCCCGGCCTCCCGATCCGCCCCGCCCGCGCGGCCGCGCGATCCGCGCGCCCGGCTCACCACAGCGGCCGCAGCGGCGGCAGGTCGCCATCCGACATGGCGCGGATGAGGGCGGCCAGTTCCGCCCGGGGCACGCGGCGGTTCTGGGAGCCGAGGCGTTCGTCCAGTTCGGACTCCATCTCGAACATGAGGCGTCCGGCGACCGCGAGGTGCTCCATGGCCCGCTCCGTCAGGACGACGAGTTTGCGCCTGCCGCCCGCCGGGTGCGGGCGCCGCTCCACGTAGCCGCGGGCGGCGAGGTCGTCGACGATCTGGCCGGCGGCCTGTTTCGTGACGCCGAGCTGCTCCGCGAGCTCGCTGCTGGTGGCGCCTTCGCCGTAGAGGGCCTGGAAGACGAGGCCGTGCACGGGCCTCAGGTCGTCGTATCCCGCCGCGTCGAGCCGGGATACGAATTCGGACAGGACGAGCTGGAAGGACATGCCGAGCAGATAGGTCAGCTCGGCCCTGGCCAGCGGGTCTTCCACCTGGCGTGCTTTCGCTCCGGTGCTTCCGGTCTCTGCTGTGGACTCCATCTGGACATGCTGCCACACCTTGGAAAGACGCTTTACTCCCACGGCTCCTCCCGTCCTCCGGCAGGACTCGACCGGTTCTCCGTTACCCCCGGGAACAGTCTCGGCGCGGTCCTCATTTGCCGTTTGACACCCGCGACTAAAGCAGCTTTACTCGTGGAGCAAGCGAAGTAAAGCTTCTTTACACAGGAGGTCGCAATGAACGTGGTCAGCGAGAGCGAGCAGCGGACTACCCGTACCCCTTCGGGTGCGATGTTCGGCCTCGCAGCCCCCAGCCAGGGCAGCACGGAGATCAGCACCTGGCGCGTGGAGCTCGGCGCGGACTCGGCGACCCCGGTCCACATCATCGACCGCGAGCAGGTCTGGATGCCTCTGTCGGGCGCCTTCAAGGTGACCATCGACGGCGAGGACGGGGAGGTCAAGGCCGGCGAGGCCGTGGCGATCCCCGGTGGCTCCGTACGTCAGCTCACCGCGGTCGGTGACACCCAGGCGCTCGTCGCCATGGCCGTCGGCGGCCAGGCCAGCATGCCGGGCAACGAGGACAAGAAGATTCCGCTCCCCTGGGCCGAGTAGCCGGGCGAGCCGAACCGCGGTCCGCGCCGCCCTCGCGGCGCGGACCGCGGCAGCGGCCATCAGAGGAACAACTCAACGAAGGACGGGCAATGAATCCCGAAGTCAGCAGCGGGCGCCGCCGGGCGATCCTGGCTCTGCTCGCATCGACGGTGCTGGTCGTGGTCATGGACCTCACGATCATCAACGTCGCGCTCAACCCCATCCAGCAGAGCCTTGACGCGACCAACGGCGAGCTCCAGTGGGCACTGGACTCGTACCTGATCACCTTCGCGGCGTTCCTCTTCACCGGCGGCGTGTGCGCCGACCGGTTCGGCCGCAAGAAGACCCTGATCACCGGCCTCGTCCTGTTCGGTGTCAGCTCGGTGCTCGGCGCCTTCGCGACCGACATCGTCGAGCTCATCATCTGGCGCGCCGTCATGGGCGTGGGCGCGGCCGTGGTGCCCACGGTCACCCTCGCCATCCTCATGAACGTCTTCCCGCCGGCCGAGCGCCCCAAGGCCATCGCGGGCTGGGCCGCTGCCGCCGGTGTGGCCATGGCGGTCGGTCCGGTACTCGGCGGCGTGCTGCTCGAGGCGTTCTGGTGGGGCTCGATCTTCCTCATCAACGCCCCGCTCATCGCCATCGCCGTCGCGCTGATGATCGTGCTGGTGCCCGAGTCGAAGAACCCGGTCCGCACCGCGTTCGACCCGCTCGGCGTGCTGCTGTCGATCGTCTCCATCGGCCTGCTGGTCTACGGCATCGTCCTCGCCGGCGAGGACGGCTGGACGAGCACCGGAGCGCTCGGCGCCATCGCGGGCGGCCTGGTCCTGCTCGTCGGACTGGTCCTCTTCGAGAAGCGGATCGCCGCCCCCTCGCTCGACGTCAGCCTCCTGAAGAACGCCCGCTTCTCGGCCGGCACCGGCGCAATCGCCCTGTGCTTCTTCGCGCTGATCAGCTCGATCTTCATCTCGCAGTTCTACTTCCAGGCGGTCCTCGGCTTCTCGCCGCTGGAAGCCGGCCTGCTGGTGCTGCCCATGGGCATCGCCTCCATGGTCGTCTCCGCCCGCTGCCCCAAGCTCGTCATGAAGTTCGGCCCCCGCGCCGTCGTCGCGGCGGGCTCCGCGGCCATCACCCTGTCCGCTCTGGGCGCGGCCTTCTTCGACGCCGGTACGCCGACCTGGCTGCTGGTCGTCGCGCAGCTGGTCCTGGGTGTCGGCTGGGGCTCGATCATGGCTCCCGCCACCGCCTCGCTGATGTCCGTCGTGCCTCCGGTCAAGGCGGGTGCGGGCCAGGCGGTCTCGCAGACCGCCCGTCAGGTGGCAGGCGCCCTCGGCATCGCGATCATCGGCAGCCTGCTCAGCTCCGGCTACCGCTCCTCGATCGGTGACGCGGTGAACGTCCTGCCGGAGGCCCTGCGCGAGGAGGCCGCCGGATCCATCGGCGGCACCGTACGGGCCGTCCAGGCCGCCAAGCTCGGCGACCAGGCCCCGGCCCTGCTGGCCAAGGCCTCCGACGCCTACGTCAGCGGTATGCAGTCCACGCTCTTCGTCGTCGCCGGTGTCGCCCTCGTCTCGGTCCTCGTGGCCCTGCGATGGCTCCCCAAGACCCCGCCGGCCCCGCCCGGACCCCCGCCGGGCGCGGCCGCCCCGGGTGCCGCGGCCCCCGGCGCCACGGCGCCGGGTGCCCAGGCACCGGGTACCCCCGCGGCCCCGCCCGCCCCGGCGAAGGACGAGCCGAGCCTCCGTCCCTGACCCGGCGCGCGCCACGCCGCCCCTCAGTGCCCGCCCGCCCCTTCGGGGTCGGCGGGCACTGTTGTCCCCCTTCCCGACGGCCCCCGGCACTCCCAGGCGGAATCTCACCGCACCGCCGCGGCGCCCCGCGGCACGCGCCTCCCCACCGCCGGCCGCGGTCGCCATCCCCCCGCACTTCCCGCACTAAACGGAACGCAACTTCCTCTATTCCTGGCCCAGTTGACCGCATGACGGACATGCCAGGACAACCCGTCCCGCCCCCCGCGGGCGGGCGAAGAACGATCCATCAGCGCTCAAGTGTTTCCACGTTATGTACAAACGGAGGGGGTTCTCATGCAGATGGGCAAGGGTTCCGGGCCGATCGACACGTCCCACATGGACACCGTCGAGGCCGTGACGCAGTGGTTGCGCCAAGAGATCGCCGTACGGTCGGGACGCGCACCCGGCGAGGTCCGCGACGACGACCTCTTCTCGACCATCGGCATCGACTCGATGCGCGCCGTCGCCCTCATGGGCGACCTCTCGGAGCTGACCGGCACCCGGCTCTCCCCGGCGCTCATGTGGTCGCACCCCAGCATCGCGGCGCTCGCCGCCCGCGTCGTCGAAGGCGAGCCCGACGCGCCCGCCGAGCTCCCGGACACCTTCCGGGCCGCGCCCGGCGGGCCCCGCGAGCCGATCGCCATCACCGGCATGGCGTGCCGCCTCCCGCAGGCCGACGGCGTCGAGGAGTTCTGGGAGCTGCTGCGCTCGGGCACCGACGCGGTGAGCGAGGTCCCGGCCGACCGCTGGGACGCGGCCGCCTACCTCGACGCCAACCCCGCCGCCGCCGGCAAGATGGTGACCTCCCAGGCCGGCTTCCTGCGCGGCCCCGTGGACACCTTCGACCCGCTGTTCTTCGGCATATCCCCGCGCGAGGCCCAGGAGATGGACCCGCAGCAGCGGCTCTTCCTGGAGGTCGCCTGGGAGGCCCTGGAGGACGCGGGCCTCTCCGACGGACGGCTGTCCGGCACCGCCACCGGCGTCTTCGCCGGGGCGATCTGGCACGACTACGCCGACCTCGGCGCGGCCGACCCCGCCGGCGCCTCCCTGCACTCGGCCACCGGCCGGGCCCTGAACATGGTCGCCAACCGGCTCAGTTACGTCCTCGGGCTCACCGGCCCCAGCGTCGTCCTGGACTCGGCGTGCTCCTCGTCCCTGCTCGCGGTCCACCTGGCCTGTCAGAGCATCTGGGCCGGCGAGTCCGAGACCGCGGTCGCGGGCGGGGTGAACCTGCTGCTCAGCCCGGAGACGATGGTCTCGCTCAGCAAGTTCGGCGGGCTCTCCCAGGACGGCCGGTGCAAGGCCTTCGACGCCCGCGGCGACGGCTTCGGCCGCGGCGAGGGCGCGGGCGCCATCGTCCTCAAGCCGCTGTCCAGGGCCCTGGCCGACGGCGACGACATCTGGTGCACGATCCGCGGCACGGCCACCAACAACGACGGCCTGAGCAACGGGCTCACCGCCCCCAACCCCCTCGCGCAGGAGGCCGTGCTGCGCGCCGCCTGCCGCCAGGCCGGCATCTCCCCCGCCGAGGTCCAGTACGTCGAGACCCACGGCACGGGCACCGCGCTCGGCGACCCGGTCGAGGCCGGCGCGCTCGGCGCGGTGTACGGCCGCGGCCGCGACGAGGACGCGCCGCTGCGCATCGGGTCGGTCAAGAGCAACATCGGCCACCTGGAGGCGGCCGCCGGCATCGCCGGCGTGGTCAAGACGGCCCTCGCGCTGCGCCACCGCCGGATCCCGCCGAGCATCCACTTCGAGACGCCCAACCCGCACATCCCCTTCGAGGACCTGCGCCTGCGCGTCACCGCGGCCGAGGAGCCCTGGCCGCACACCGGGCAAAGACCGGCCCGGGCCGGGGTGAGCGCCTTCGGCTGGGGCGGCACCAACGTGCACGTCGTCCTCGAGGCGGTCACCGCGCCCGCGCCGCTGACCCTCCTGGAGAGACCCGGCCCCGGCACCGAAGCCGACACCGCCGGCCGCCCGCACGTGGCCTTCATCTGTTCCCCGTACGGTCAGCAGTGGGTCGGGATGGCCCGCACCATGCTCCGTACGGAACCCGTCTTCCGCTCCGTACTGGAAGACTGCGACCGCGAACTCGCCCGGCACACCGGGTGGTCGCTGCTCGACGAACTGCACGCCGACAAGGACACCGCCCGCAGCGGCGACGTCGGGGTCATGCAGCCCGTGCTCTTCGCCATCCAGGTCGGCATCGCCGCCTGGCTCGAGGCCTCCGGGGTCCGCCCGGACGCCGTCGTCGGACACAGCCTCGGAGAGATCGCCGCCGCCGTCATCGCCGGCATCCTCGACCTGCCGGACGCGGTCCGCCTCATCCACCACTACAGCGACCAGCAGCGCCGCGTCGCCGGCTCCGGCAGCGGCATGGCCGTCGTCGAACTCTCCGCCGCCGACCTCCAGCAGCGCCTCGACGACCGCGCCGGCGCCCGCGACATCTCGGTCGCCACCCAGAACGGCCCGCGCACCACCGGCCTCGCCGGCCCCCGCGCCGCACTCGAAGCCCTGGTCGCCGACCTGAAGGCCGAGGGCGTGCTCTGCGGCATGATCCGCGTCGACCTGCCGGCCCACAGCCCCGGAATCGACCCGATCACCGCCGACCTCGAAGCGGCCATCGGCACGCTCACCCCGCGGCCCGGCCGCATCCCGATGATCTCCTCCGTGACCGGCGAGCCGCTCGACTGGCGGGACGCGAACGCCTCGTACTTCGTCCGCAACCTGCGCCGGCCCGTCCTGCTGGCCCCGGCCACCGCCCACCTGCTCAACCACGGGACCGGCGTCCTGGTCGAGATCAGCGCCAACCCGGTGCTGGTCCCGGCGCTGCGGCAGTCCGCCGAAGAGTACGGCGGGACCGCAGCCGTCCTGTCCACCATGCGCCGCGAGGGCGAGGACGACCGGTCCGGGCTGGTGGAGACGCTCGACGCCCTCGCCGGGCTCGGCTTCCCGGTGCGGCTGCCGGACGAACGCCCGCCCGCCGCCGAGCTGTTCACCCTCTCGGCCCGCACCCCGCAGGCCCTGCGCGACCTCTCCCGCGCCGTCGCCGCCACCCTGACGGACGACACGGCGGACGACACCTCGGACCACACGTCGGACGAGACCACGGACCACGCCCCGCACCGGCTCCCCTCCCTGGCCCGCGCCGGCCTGGAGCGGGCCCACCACCCCTACCGCCTCTCCGTCGTCGCCCGCGACACCGCCGAACTCGCCGAGGCACTGGCCGCCCACGCGGAAGGCGAACGCCCGCCGCAGCTCCACGAGGGCGCGAAGCCGGCCGAGTCCCGGCCCCGGATCGCCTTCGTCTTCCCCGGCCAGGGCTCCCAGTGGATCGGCATGGGCCGCGAACTCCTGCGTACGGAACCGGCGTTCGCCGCGTCCATCCGTACGACCGACGCCGCCGCCCGGGCCTGGATCGACTGGTCGATCGAGGCCGAGCTGTGCGCCGACGAGGACAGCTCGCAGCTGACCCGCATCGACGTCGTCCAGCCCATGCTGTTCGCCGTCGAGGTCGCGCTGGCCGCGCTGTGGCGCTCCTGGGGCATCGAGCCCGACGCCGTCATCGGGCACAGCATGGGCGAGGTCGCCGCCGCGCACGTCAGCGACGCGCTGGGCATCGAGGACGCGACCCGGATCATCTGCCGCCGCAGCCTGCTGCTGCGCCGCGCGGCCGGGCAGGGCGCCATGCTCGCCTGCGAGCTGACGATGGACCAGGCCCGCGAGCTCCTCGCCGGCCAGGAGCACCTGGTGTCGGTCGGCGTGAACAACAGTCCGCGCTCCACCGTGCTGTCCGGCGACCGCGACACGCTCACCGCGATCGCGGCGCGGCTGGAGGCCGAGCAGGTCTTCTGCCGCTGGGTCAAGGTGGACGTCGCCTCCCACAGCCCGCAGATGGACCCGCTGCGCGAGGACCTGCTGTCCGCGCTCGACGGCATCGCCCCGCGCGCCGGAACCGTCCCCGTCTACTCGACCGTGACCGGATCGGTGGCCTCCGGCACCGAGATGGACATCCACTACTGGGCCGACAACCTGCGCGAGCCGGTGCTCTTCGGCGACCAGGTGGCCCGCCTCGTCGAGGACGAGGTGACCGTCTTCATCGAGATGAGCCCGCACCCGATCCTGCTGCCCGCCGTGGAGCAGGTCGCCGCCGAAAGCGGTACGGGCGTGGCCGCGCTGCCCTCGCTGCGCCGCCGCGAGGAGGAACGCGACACGCTGCTCGGCTCGCTGGGCCGGCTGCACGTCCTGGGCGCCCCGGCCCGTGTGGACCGGGTGCTGACCCCGGCCCCCGCGGCCAAGCTGCCCCACTACCCGTGGCAGCGGGAACGTTTCTGGATCGACGCCCCCGGCCCGGGCGGCGCCACGGCGGGCACCCGCGCCCTGCGCCGCGGCCTGCTCGGCGAGCGCCTCGACTCCCCCGTCACCCCCGGCACGCACTACTGGCAGATGGACTTCGACCACACGGCCGCCACCGCCTCCGACCACCGGATCGGCGGTGCCGCGGTCCTGCCGGGCGCCGGGTTCGCCGAGATGGCTTTGGCGATGTGCGCCCAGGTCAGGCCCGGTGAACACCCCGTACTGGAGGAGTTCGCCTTCCGTGAGCCGCTGATCCTGCCCGCGCAGGGCGTGCGCCGGGTGCAGGCCGTACTGGAGGGCTCGGACGGCGGGGCCGCGCAGATCCGCTTCTTCGTCCGCGAGGACGACGGCCCGCTGTGCGTGGCCGAGACCCGGGTGCTGTTCGGCGCCGCGCCGGACCCGGCCGAGCCCTGCGATCCGGCCTCGCTGGCCGGGCCGCTGACCGAGACCCTCGAAGGACCGGCCTACTACCGGGCGCTCGCCGCCTGCGGCCTGGGCTACGGCCCCGCCTTCCAGGGCATCACCGGCCTCTCGCGCGGCGAGGGCGCCGCCCTGGCCAGGATCGTCCCCGACCCCGCCACCCTGCCCGCCGACCCCGGCTACCGGGTGCACCCCTCGCTGCTCGACTCCGCCCTCCAGTCCGCCGTGGCCCCGCTGCTCGGCGCCGCGTGGGGCGAGGGCGTCACGCAGTGCTTCGTCAGCGAGTCCATCGGCCGGCTGCGGGTGTACGGAACGCTCTCGGGCGAGCTGTGGGCGTACGCGCAGGTGGAGCCGGCCGAAGACGACCGGCACTGGCGGGCCCGCGTACGGGTGCTGTCCCCCGACGGCGCCCTGCTGGCCGAAGCGGAGGGGCTGCGCGTCCTGCGGCTGGACTCCGTCCCCGTGCTGGCCGCGGGCCAGGACGACGGAGCGCCAAGCGGACCGGCGGACGGCGCGGTCGCCGCCGGGCTGGCCGAACTGCCCATGGCGGAACGGCGGGCCGCGTTCGAGACCGCCGTACGGGAGATCACCGCGCAGGTGGTCAAGCTCCCCGCCCGCCGCATCGACCCGGACACCCCGCTGCGCTCGCTCGGCATCGACTCGCTGATGTCGCTGGAGCTCCGCAACCGCCTGGAGGCGGCCTTCGGCGTGGAGCTGTCGGCCACGCTCATCTGGAACTACCCGACCGTACGGGACATCGCGCCGTTCCTGGCCGGCAAGGCGGGCATCGCGCTCGACGGCGACGAGGCCCCGCAGCAGGTGGCGCAGGGCCCCGACGCCGAAGCCCCCGTCCTGCCCGCGGCGGCGGACGGCGAAGCAGACCCGGAGAGCCTCGAGGCCCTCCTCGAACGTGAACTCGCGGAACTGAGCGAGCGGATGGAGACCTTCTAGTGAGCATCAGCACCGCCGCCGCGGCCGCCCCGGCCGACGCCCGCTCCGGAGACCGCTCCGGGGACGCCCTGGTCAAGGCGCTGTCCGCCGTCCGCATGCTGCGGGGCCGGCTGGACGCGCTGGAACAGAAGCGCCATGAGCCCATCGCCATCGTCGGCATGGGCTGTCGACTGCCGGGTGGGGTCTCCTCACCCGGCGAGTTCTGGCAGATGATCAGCTCCGGCACCGACGCGATCACCGGTGTGCCCGGCGACCGCTGGGACGCCGACGCCTACTACGACCCCGACCCGAACGCCCCCGGCCGCACCACGATGCGCTTCGGCGGGTTCATCGACGGGGTGGACGGCTTCGACCCGTACTTCTTCGGCATCTCCCCGCGCGAGGCCGCGCGCATGGACCCCCAGCAGCGGCACTTCCTGGAGGTGGCGTGGGAGGCCCTGGAGGACGCGGGCCTGCCCCGGGAGAAGCTCCAGGGCAGCGCGACGGGCGTGTTCGTCGGCGCCAACGCCACCGACTACCTCCAGATGCAGCTGGAGGACCCGGCCGGCCTCGACACGTACACCGTCGTCGGCGGCACCAACTGCATCATCTCCAACCGGCTCTCGTACCAGCTGGACCTGCGCGGCCCGAGCATGACCGTCGACACGGCCTGCTCCTCCTCGCTGGTGGCCGTGCACCTGGCCTGCCAGTCCCTGCGCACCCAGGAGTGCTCCACCGCGGTCGCCGCCGGGATGAACCTGATCCTGTCGCCGACGATGACGGTCGCCCACTCCAAGGGCCTGCCGCTCGCCCCCGACGGCCGCTGCAAGACCTTCGACGCGAAGGCCGACGGCTACACGCGCGGCGAGGGCGTCGGCGTACTCGTCCTGAAGCGGCTCTCGGACGCGACCCGGGACGGCGACCGGATCTGGGCCGTCATCCGCGGCTCCGCCGTCAACCAGGACGGCCTGACCAACGGGCTGACCGCGCCCAGCGGCCTGTCCCAGCGCGATGTCATCAAGGCGGCGCTGCGCTCCGCCCGGCTGGAGCCCTCGCAGGTCACCCTGCTGGAGGCGCACGGCACCGGCACCAGCCTCGGCGACCCGATCGAGGTCGAGGCGCTGCACGAGGTGTACGGGACCGCGGACGCGGGCGGCGGGAGCTGCGTGCTCGGGTCGGTGAAGACCAACATCGGGCACCTGGAGGCGGGCGCGGGCCTGGCCGGGCTGATCAAGGTGGCGCTGAGCATCCACCACCGGGCCATCGCGCCCAACCTCCACCTGGACGAGGTCAACCCGCACATCACGCTCGGCGGCGGACGGCTGCGCATCCCGACCGAGGCGGCGAGCTGGGACGAGCCGGCCGAGCGCCGCCACGGCGCCGTCAGCTCCTTCGGCGCGGGCGGCACCAACGCGCACGTGGTCCTCGGCCCGGCCCCCCAGGACGAGCCCGCACCGCAGAGCGGGACCGCACCGCAGCGCAACACCGCACCGCAGGACGCCGCCGGCGCGCGGCCCGCCGCCACCGCCGTGCCCTCCGTACCCGTCGTACCGCAGGCCGCGCAGGGCCCCTGGCTGCTCCCGGTCTACGCGGGCACCGCCGACGCGCTGGTCCCGATGGCCCGCGCCTGGCGCGACCACCTCCAGGACAAGGCGACGCGGCAGGAGCCGTTCTCCGCGCTGGTGCACGGCGCCGCCACCCGCCGCACCCGGCACGCGCACCGCCTCGCGGTCGCCGCGCGCACGCACGCCGAGGCCGCCGAGCGGCTGGACATGTGGCTCGCGGACAAGTCCCCGGCCTCGGTGGTCACCGGCCGCACCGGGGGCGACATCAGCGACAAGGTCGTCTTCGTGTTCCCCGGCCAGGGTGCCCAGCGGGCCGGGATGGGCCGCGAACTGATGCGCGTCTGCCCGGTGTTCAAGGCCGCCGTGACCGAGTGCGACGAGGCCTTCAAGCGCTGGACCGACGGCGGGTTCTCCGTCATCGACGCGGTCATGGGCCTGGAGGACGGGGCGCCGCTGGAACGGATCGACGTCATCCAGCCGGCCCTCTTCGCCATCGCGGTCGGCCTCGCCGCCCGCGCCCGGGCCTTCGGCATCGAGCCCGACGCGGTCGTCGGCCACAGCATGGGCGAGGTCGCCGCCGCCTACGTGGCCGGCGTGCTGAGCCTGGACGACGCGGCCCGCGTCATCTGCCGCCGCAGCTTCCTGCTGCGCCGCATCAGCGGTCAGGGCGCCATGCTGGTGGCGGGCCTGCCCTTCGACCAGGCCACCGAGTTCGTCGCGGACCACAGCGACCGGGTCTCGGTCGCGGTCAGCAACAGCCCCACCTCCACGGTGCTCTCCGGCGACCCCGAGGTGCTGGCCGAGCTCGCCGAAACCCTGGCGGCGCGCAACGTCTTCTGCCGCCACGTCAAGGTGGACGTGGCCTCGCACAGCCCCCAGGTCGACGCGCTGCGCGAGGACCTGCTGGCCGAACTGGCGGGCATCGAGCCCCGCGCGGGCCGGGTGCCGGTCCTGTCGACCGTCACCGGCGAACCGTGCGACGGCTCCGGTTTCGACGCCGAGTACTGGGCGGGCAACCTGCGCGAGCCGGTGCTCTTCTGGGACGCCGTGGGCTCGCTGATCGACAGCGACCACGGGGTGTTCGTCGAGATGAGCCCCCACCCGACGCTGCTGTCCGCCGTCGAGCAGGCCTTCGAGCACGCCGGCCGCGAAGGGCTGGCCCTGCCGTCCATGCGGCGCGACGAGCCGGAGGCGCACGGCCTGCTGGAAATCCTGGGCTCCCTGCACGTACACGGCCTGCCCGCCGACCTGGCCGAGCTGCTCCCGGCGGCGCCCGCGCGGCCCGTACCGCTGCCCGCGTACGCCTGGCAGCACGAGAGCTTCTGGTTCCGCGCGTCGGGCTCCGCCGGCCCGGTTCCGCTCGACGGCCGTACCGCGGGCGGCCCGCTGCCCGGGCCGGACACCGCCGATCAGCGCGGGCAGCTGCCCCCGCTGGTGGCGGCCGTGGCCGCGACCGAGCCCGGCGAGGCCCGTACCGAACTGGTCCGCGCCCACGTCGCCGCGGCCGTGGCCGGCACCCTGGAGCTGAGCCCCGACCGGGTGGACCGCACGGCCGGCTTCTTCCAGATGGGCATGGACTCCACGCTCGCCCGCGATGCCCGGGTGCGGCTGGAGAGCCTGCTCGGCCGCCGCCTCCCGGCGACCGTGATGTTCGAGCACCCGTCCGTGGAGGCGCTGTCCGCGCATCTGCTGGCGCTGGCGGAACGGGCGGCGGCCGAGGCCGGCCCGCAGGCCGCCGCGGCCCCGGCCCCGGCCGCCGGCACCGTGCCCGCCCCCACCCCCGCCCCCGCCCCCGCCCCCACGCACTCCGCGATACCCGCACCGCAGGCGCCTTCGGACCTTTCCGGGTCCGAGGACGACACATCCCTCGACGACCTTTCCGAAGCCGAACTCCTCGCCGTGCTGGCCGCGGAGTCCGGTTCCACGACGCCCGCAGCCGGAGCAGCCCGATGACCGACAGAGACCACGAGCGGCAGAACGTACTCGCGCAGAGCGTGCGCGAGATCCGCCGCCTGCGCACCGAGCTGGACGCCGCCGAGCGCGCCCGCACCGAGCC
The DNA here is from genome assembly GCF_042719495.1 of Streptomyces sp. NPDC058525. Classification (NCBI taxonomy): domain Bacteria; kingdom Bacillati; phylum Actinomycetota; class Actinomycetes; order Kitasatosporales; family Streptomycetaceae; genus Streptomyces; species Streptomyces sp. NPDC058525. The sequence goes on along the minus strand of NZ_JBHXNP010000128.1, from coordinate 9,832 downwards.
GATCGCGATCGTCGGCCTGGCCTGCCGGATGCCCGGCGGCGCCGAGACGCCCGAGGAGTTCTGGGAGTTCCTGAGCTCGGGCCGCGACGGCATCCGCGAGGTGCCCGAGGACCGCTGGGACACCGCCCGGCACGGCAGCCGCCTCGGCGGCTTCCTCGACCGGGTCGACGGATTCGACGCCCCCTTCTTCGGGATCTCGCCGCGCGAGGCCGCCACCCTGGACCCGCAGCAGCGCCTGCTGCTGGAGGTGGGCTGGGAGGCGCTGGAGCACGCCGGCATCTCACCGGCCGGCCTGACCGGCTCGGACACCGGGGTGTACTTCGGCGTCACCACGTACGACTACGTGCAGAGCCAGATGCAGCAGATCGACCCGGCCGAGCTGGAGGCGTACAGCCTCACCAGCAACGCCTCCACCTTCGCGGCGGGCCGGTTCTCGTACTGGCTGGGCCTGCAGGGCCCCAGCCTCTCCGTCGACACCGCGTGCTCGTCCTCGCTCGTCGGCGTGCACCTGGCGTGCCAGAGCCTGCGCTCCGGCGAGACCGGCATGGCGCTCGCGGGCGGGGTCAACGTCCTGCTGTCGCCCGAGTGGTTCACCATCGCCGACAAGGCGAACATGCTGGCCCCCGACGGCCACTGCAAGACCTTCGACTCCCGCGCCGACGGCTACGTGCGCAGCGAGGGCTGCGGGGTCGTCGTCCTCAAGCGGCTCTCCGACGCGCAGGCGGCCGGCGACCGGATCCTCGGTGTCATCCGCGGCTCCGCCGTCAACCAGGACGGCCGCAGCGCCGGCATCACCGTCCCGAACGCCGCCGCCCAGCAGGACGTGATCCGCGCGGCGCTGGCCTCGGCCCGCGTCGAACCGGCGGACATCGGCTACGTGGAGGCGCACGGCACCGGCACCCCGCTGGGCGACCCGCTGGAACTGCGCGCCCTGGACGCCGTACTGGGCGGCCGGGAGCCGGGCCGGGAGCTGGTCGTCGGCTCGGTCAAGAGCACCATCGGGCACCTGGAGCCGGCCGCCGGCATCGCCGGGCTGATCAAGGTCGTGCTGTCGTTGCAGCACGAGGAGATCCCGGCGCAGCTGAACCTCGAGGAGGTGAACCCGGAGATCGGCGTCGAGGACCTCTCGGTGACCTTCCCGCGCACCGCCGTGGCCTGGCCGCGCGGTGCCAAGCCCCGGCTGGCGGGCGTCAGTTCCTTCGGCGCGAGCGGCACCAACGCCCACCTCGTCCTGGAGGAGGCGCCGGCCGCCCCCGCCCGGGAGCCGGCCGGGGCCGAGCGCTCCGCCCAGCTGCTGACGCTGTCCGCCAAGAGCCCGGCCGCGCTCGCCGGCCTGGCCGCCCGGCACGCCGCGTATCTGGACGGGCCGGACGCCGCGCCGCTCGCCGACGTCTGCCACACCGCCGCCACCGGCCGCGCCCCGCTCGCGCACCGGCTGACCGCGGTCGCCGGCACCGCCGCGGAGATGCGCGAGAAGCTGGCCGCGTACGCGCCCGGCGCGCTGCTCCCGGCAGGCGTCCGCACCGGCCACGTGCCCGCCGGCGCACAGCCGAAGGTGGCCTTCCTCTTCACCGGCCAGGGCGCGCAGTACGCGAACATGGGCGCCGGCCTGTACGCGACCGAGCCGGTCTTCCGGGCGGCGGTCGACCGCTGCGACGCCATCGTCTCGGAGCTGACGGACCGCTCGCTGCTGTCCGTGCTGCACCCCTCGCCCGCCGAGGCCGCCCTCGTCGACGAGACCCGCTGGACGCAGCCCGCCCTGTTCGCCGTCGAGTACGCGCTGGCGGAGCTCTGGCGCTCCTGGGGCATCGAGCCGGGCGCCGTGCTCGGCCACAGCATCGGCGAGATCGTCGCGGCCTGCGTGGCGGGCGTGCTGTCGCTGGAGGACGCGCTGACCCTCGCCGTACGCCGCGGCAGCATGATGCAGGAGCTGTCGGTGGAGGGCGCCATGGCGGCGGTCTTCACCACCGAGGAGCGGCTCGCCGCGGCGCTGGCCCCGTACGAGGGCGAGCTGTCGGTGGCCGCGGTCAACGGCCCCGAGTCGCTGGTCGTCTCCGGCGGCGCCAAGGCGCTGGAGGTGCTGCTGGCCTCCCTGGCCGAGGACGGGATCAAGTCCAAGCGGCTCACCGTCACCCGCGGCTTCCACTCGCCGCTGATGGACCCGGTGCTGGACGGGTTCGAGGCCGCCGCGGCCGCCCTTACGTACGCGGCCCCCCGCATCCCGGTCGTCTCCAACGTCACCGGTGAGCCGCTGACCGGCCCGCAGGCCTTCTCCGCGGGCTACCTGCGCGAGCACATCCGCCGTCCCGTGGACTTCCTGCGGGGCATGACCGCCCTGCACGGGCTGGGCTTCCGGGTGTTCGTGGAGACCGGCCCGCAGCCCGCCCTGTCCGGCATGGCCAAGCGGTTCGTGCCCGGTGCGGGCGACGGCGAACAGGCCCCGGTCTTCCTTCCGTCGCTGCGCAAGGGCCACGACGACGGCCGGGTGCTGCTGGACAGCCTCGGCGCCTTGTACGCGCTGGGCGCGCCGGTGGACTGGGCCGCCTACGACGCGGGCCGCGGCCGGCGCCGCGCCGCGCTGCCGACGTACCCCTTCCAGCGCACCCGGCACTGGTTCACGCCCAGCGCCCGCCAGGCCCCGGCCGCGCCCGGCGCCGGCGAGGCCGCGTCCACGCGCCTGCTGGGCGAGCGGGTGCCCTCGCCGCTGGACTCCGTCCAGTACTCGGCGGTCCTCGACACCACCGGCCACCCTTGTCTGGGCGACTGTGTGATGGACGGGCTGCCCGTCGTCAACATCGGCGTCTACCTGGAGTCGGCCCTGCAGGCCGCCCGGGCCGACGGCGGCGGCGCGGGCGCGCTGATCGAGGAGTGCCTGGTCCTGCAGAGCATGATCCTCGACGAGGACCAGCGGGCCCGCGTACAGCTCGTCCTGGACCCGGTGCCCGGCGGCCGCACCGCCTACCGCTACTACTCCGCCCGCCGGGACGGCGCCGGCTGGCTGCTGCACTCGCAGGGCAAGCTGGCCCCGCTCCCCGCGGCCGTCCCGGCCAGGGCCGACCTGGACGCGCTGCGCGCACCGCTCGGCGAGGAGACCACCGGCGAGGAGTTCTACCGCCGGATGTGGCGCCGCAAGCTGTACCTGGGCCCCACCGCCCAGTGGATCGAGCACGTGTGGAGCGGCGAAGGCGAGGCCGTCGCGAAGATGCGCGCCCCGCGCCCGGGCGAGGCCGACGGCTACCGCCTGCACCCCGGCCAGACCGACGCGCTGTTCCAGTCCCTGTTCGCCTGCCTGCCCGAGGGCACCCCGGCGGACGCCACCTTCATGCTGGTGGGCATCGACCGGTTCGCCTTCCACGGCTTCTCGGGCGCGCAGGGCGAGACGTACTGCCGGGTGCGGCTGCTGCCGTCGCCCGACCCGCAGGGCATGCTGCTCGCCGAGGCCGCGCTGTACGACGCCCAGGGCCGCACGGTGGTCGAGGCCACCGGGGTGTGCCTGCGCCGCGCCGCGAAGGACCAGCTGCTGCGCACCGGCGCCGCCGAGGCCCCCGCCGCCCGGGCGCTGCCCGCCGCGACCGCGCCCGCCCCCGCCGCCGACCCGCGGTCGCTGGACGCCGCGGCCGTACGGGAGCTGCTGACGGCCACGGTCGCCCGCGCCCTGGGCACCTCCACCGACCTGGTCGACCGCGACGAGCCGCTGCAGAACCTCGGCCTGGACTCGCTGATGGCGCTGGAGGTCAAGGAGGCCCTGTCGGCCGCGCTCGGGGTGTCGCTGCCGCTGGTGGCGTTCCTGGAGGGCCGCAGCGTCGGCACGCTCGGCGACCAGATCCTCCAGACCCTCGGCACCGCCGAGGAGTCCCCGGCCGGTGCGGGCGGGCAGGACACCGCGGCGCAGCCCACGACGGGCGGCGGGCGGCTGCCCGAGCTGGTCCGCGACGAGGCGGCCCGCTACGAGCCGTTCCCGCTGACCGACCTCCAGCAGGCCTACCTGGTGGGCCGCTCCGCCGCCTTCGAGCTCGGCAACGTCTCCACGTACTTCTTCATCGAGGTCGACCTCGACGGGGTGGACGTGGAGCGGCTGCAGGACGCCCTGCGGCTGATGATCGGCCGGCACGACATGCTGCGCGCGGTGATGACCGAGGACGGCTACCAGAAGGTGCTGCCCGAGGTCGCCCCGTACGAGATCCGCACCACCGACCTGCGCGGCCACACCGAGCCGGAGCGCGCCGCACGCCTGGCCGAACTCCACGACGAGGTCGCCGGGCAGGTCTTCGACACGGCCGTGTGGCCGCTGTTCGACATCCGCGCCACCCGGGTCACCGAGGGCCGCACCCGTCTGCACATCGGACTCGACGCGCTGATCATCGACGCGTGGAGCACCTCGATGCTGTTCCGCGAGTGGGCCGCCGCCTACCGCGGGGAGGCCGGCACGCTGCCCGAGGTCCCGCTGACCTACCGGGACTACGTGGTCACGGCCAAGGCCGTCGAGGAGACCGACCTGCACGCGGCCTCGCTGGCCTACTGGCGCGAGCGGCTCGACACGCTGCCGCCGGCGCCCGAACTGCCGCTGGCCGCCGACCCGGGCTCGCTGGAGGCTCCCGCCTTCACCCACCGCTCCAGCCGGATCGAGGCCGAGGACTGGTCCCGGTTCAAGGCGTACGCCTCGGCGGCCGGCGTCACCCCGTCGGCCGCGCTGTGCACGGCCTACTCGCAGGTGCTGGCCTCCTGGAGCAAGTCCAGCCGCTTCACGCTGAACGTGCTCTTCTTCAACCGGCTGCCACTGCACGAGCAGGTCGGCAGCGTGCTCGGCAACTTCAGCGCCACCACCCTGCTGGAGATCGACTCCACCGCCTCGGTCGCCTTCGGCGAGCGGGCCGGGCGCATCCAGCGCCGGCTGTGGAACGACCTGGAGCACAGCCACGTCAGCGGGGTCGCGGTGCTGCGCGAGCTCAACCGGGCCCGCGGCGGCAACGCCCGCGCCAACATGCCGGTCGTCTTCGCCAGCACCGTCAACTTCGCGGCGAAGGAGGACTCCGCGGCCTCCATGGGCCTGGCCCAGCACCTCACCGCCATCGGCGACGGCGGCGAGGAGGTCTCCAGCTCGATCCGCACCCCGCAGGTGTGGCTCGACCACCAGGTCGTCGAGGACGCCGGCGCGCTCATCGTCAACTGGGACGTCATCGAGGAGCTCTTCCCCGCCGGGATGATCGACGCGATGTTCGCGGCCTACCTCGACGTGCTGCGCGGCCTGTGCGTCGAGGAGGACGCCTGGCGCCGCCCGGCGCCCGCCCTGGCCCCGGCCGCCGAACTCGACGTGCGCCGCTCCGCCAACGCGACGGCCGGACCGCTGCCCGCCGGACTGCTGCACGAACCGTTCGCCGCGCAGGCCGCCGCGCACCCCGGACGGGTCGCGGTGATCGCCCCCGGCCGCGAGCTCACGTACGGCGAACTCGACGAGCACACCGACCGGCTGGGCCGCTGGCTCCTGGAGCAGGGCGCCGGCCCCGGCACGTTCGTCGGCATCGTGATGGAGAAGGGCTGGGAGCAGGTCGCCGCCACCATCGGCGTACTGAAGGCGGGCGCGACCTACGTGCCCATCGACGCCGGGGTGCCCGCCGAGCGGCTGCGCCTGCTGTGCGACAAGTCGGGCATCCGCCTGATCCTGACGCAAAGCCGCGCCGAGGCCGACGTCGAGTGGCCGGAGGGGACCGTACGGCTTTCCGTGGACGGCCCCGGGGCCCTGGCCGTGCCGGCCGGCGCCCTGCCCGCCGCGGCCGCCCGCCCGGACGACCTCGCGTACGTCATCTTCACCTCCGGCTCCACGGGCACGCCCAAGGGCGTGATGATCGAGCACACGGGCGCCCTGAACACCTGCCTCGACATCAACGAGCGGTTCGGCATCACGCACGAGGACCGGGTCCTGGCCCTGTCCGCGCTCAACTTCGACCTGTCGGTGTACGACGTGTTCGGCATCCTGGCCGCCGGCGGCGCGATCGTGCTGCCCGCCCCGGACGCCCACCGCGAGCCCGGCCGCTGGGCCGAGCTGGTCACCGCGCACGGGGTCACCGTGTGGAACAGCGTGCCGACCCTGATGGAGATGTTCACCGAGCACGCGCTGGGCGCCGGGATGACCGGCACCCTGCCGCTGCGCACGGTGATGATGAGCGGCGACTGGATCCCGCTGACCCTCCCGGAGCGCATCGCCGCACTCGTGCCCGAGGCGGCCGTGTGGAGCCTGGGCGGGGCGACCGAGGCCTCGATCTGGTCGATCGCCCACCACATCACCGGCGACGCCGACCCGTCGCTGACCTCGGTCCCGTACGGGAAGCCGCTGCGGGGCCAGCAGTTCCACGTACTCAACGAGGCCATGCAGCCCAGCCCGGTGTGGGTGCCCGGCCAGCTCTACATCTCCGGCGCGGGCCTGGCCCGCGGCTACCTCGGCGACGAGGCCAAGACCCGGGCGGCGTTCCTGCGCCACCCGGCCACCGGGGAGCGGCTGTACCGCACCGGCGACCTGGGCCGGTACCTGCCGGACGGGAACATCGAGTTCCTGGGCCGGGAGGACTTCCAGGTCAAGATCCAGGGCTACCGGATCGAGCTGGGCGAGATCGAGGCCGCGCTGCTGGCCTGCGACGGGGTGCGCGCCGCGGTCGCCTCGGCGGTCGGCGAACGCCAGGGCGCCAAGCGCCTGGTGGCCTACGTGGTCCTCGACGAGGACCGCACCTGCGAGGTGACGCCCGAGCTGCTCGCCAAGACGATCGGCGCGGCCCTGCCCTCCTACATGGTCCCGCAGTACATCCTGATCCTCGACGAGCTGCCGCTGACCGCCAACGGCAAGGTCGACCGCTCCTCGCTGCCGGTGCCCGGCGCCGAGGCCGCCGACGGAGACGCCGCGCAGGGCCCCCGGGACCTCACGGAGAGCGGACTCGCCGCGATCTGGACCGAGTTCTTCCCCACCGCCGGCTTCGGCGTGCACACCGACTTCTTCGCCCTGGGCGGCAACTCGCTGCTCGCGGTCCGGCTGATGGCCGAGATCCGGGCCCGGCTCGGCTGCTCGCTGCCGCTGTCCACCCTGTTCGCCCGGCCGACGATCGCCCTGCTCGCCACGGCGATCCGGGAGGCCGGCGGATCGGTGCGCCGCACCGCCCTCGTCCCCATCCGCACCACCGGCACGCAGACCCCGCTGTTCTTCGTCCACCCGGTCGGCGGAGACGTCCTGTGCTACGGCGAACTGGCCGGCCTGCTCGGCGAGGACCAGCCGTTCTACGCCCTCCAGGTGCCGGACGACGAGGTCCTCGACACCGTGCCCGCACTGGCCGCGCACTACGCCGCCGCCCTCACCGCCGCGGTCCCGCAGGGCCCGTACCGGCTCGGCGGCTGGTCCATGGGCGGGGTCATCGCCCTGGAGATGGCCCAGCAGCTGACGGCGGCCGGGCACGAGGTAGAACACCTCGCGGTGATCGACCTGCTCGAACCGCCCGGCCCGGCGCCGGAGCGGGAGCGGATCGACGACGCAGTGCTGCTGTCCTGGTTCGGCCGCGACCTCGCGGGCCTCGCCGGCACCACCTGGGAGCCGGACCCGGAGCTGTTCCGTGCGGCGGACTGTCCCGAGGCGGCCTTCGGGATCCTCTACGCCAAGGCCGCCGAACTCGATGTCCTGCCCGCCGGGGTCGGCCTCGAGATGTTCAGCGAGATCTACACCCGCTTCGCCCGCAACTTCCGGGCCCTCTTGTCCTACGCGCCGCAGCCCTACGCGGGAGCGACCGCGTTCCTGCGCGCCGAGGACGGTTCCACGGACGAGGCGGTCGCCGCCTGGTCCCAGCTGTTCCCCTCCGGTTTCCACCACGTCGCGCTGCCGGGCGACCACTACACGGTCATGCAGTCTCCGCATCTGCAACTTTTGGCCGATCAGCTGACTCCGTGGCTCGCCGGTGCGGCCACCCGAACTCTCGAAGGAAGCCAGTCATGACCCTCCGCTTCGGAGCCTTCCTCCCGCCGTTCCACTCCCTGGGCGAGGACCCCACCACCACGTTCTGGCGCGACCTCGACCTCATCGACTGGCTCGACGAGCTGGGGATCGACGAGGCCTGGGTGGGCGAGCACCACTCGGGCGGCTGGTCCACGATCAGCTCCCCCGAGGTCTTCCTCGCCGCCGCGGCCGAGCGCACCCGCCGCATCAAGCTCGGCACCGGCGTCGTCAGTCTGCCGTACCACCACCCGCTCACCACCGCGAACCGCATCGTGCAGCTGGACCACCAAACGCGGGGCCGCATCATGCTCGGCATGGGCTCCGGCGCCTCGCCCGCCGACGCCCACATGCTGGGCATCGCGGCGAGCGACCAGCGCCGCATGTTCGCCGAGTCGCTGGAGGCGCTGGTGCGCCTGTTCCAGGACGACGAGCCGGTCACCATGAAGACCGACTGGTTCGAGCTGCGCGACGCCCATCTGCACCTGAAGCCGTACACCAGGCCGCGCTTCGAGATGGCGGTCGCCAGCGCCGGTTCCGACCGCGGGATGCGCCTGGCGGGCCGCTACGGCCTGGAGGCGCTCACCTTCGCCGGCCGCCCGGGCATGCAGGAGCCGCCGCTCGCGAAGCTGTGGGCCGCCGGCGAGGAGGAGGCAGCCAAGTACGGCCAGACCGTCGACCGCTCCACATGGCGTGTCGGAATCTGTCTCCACATCGCGGAGACCCGCGAGGAGGCCATGGACCAGGTCCGCGCCGGCATGTCCCACTGGTTCCGCGAGTACGTGCGCGACACGCTCGGCGCCAATGCCAAGCTGCCCGAGGGCCGCGAGGCCGAGGTGGCCGTCGAGACCCACACCGCGATCATCGGCTCCGTCGAGGACGCCATCGAGGGCATCGAGCGCATGCAGCGCGAGAGCGGCGGCTTCGGCACCCTCCTGGTCAACACCCAGGACTGGGCCACCCGCGAGCAGACCAAGCGGAGCTACGAGCTGCTCGCCCGCTACGTGGCACCGCACTTCACCGGCGCCCTCGACAGCCGTCGCGCGTCCCAGAAGTGGGTCTCGGAGAACAAGGACGGCTTCGCCGCCCAAGCCCGGGAGGCCGCGGCCCAGGCCACGGCCTCCCGCTGACCCCCACAACGGACGGAGCCCACATGCCGACCCGACTGCAAGAGAAGTGGCCCGCCGTCGACGGGGCGACTTTCAAGGAAGCCATGTCCCTGCTGGCGGCGCCGCTGACCGTGGTCACCACACGTGACGCGGCCGGGCAGCCCTGGGGGTTCACCGCCAGCGCGGTGACCTCGGTGTCGCTGGAGCCGCCCCTCGTGCTGGTCGGCATCGCGCACACGTCCAGCTGCCACGAGGCGCTGACGCAGGTCCCCGAGTTCGTGATCAACGTGCTCGGGGACGAGCACCGCGAGCTCGCGGGCCGCTTCGCGACCAGCGGCGTCGACCGGTTCGCCGGCGCGCCGCTGGACGAGTGGCCGGACAGCCCCGGCCTGCCGCACGTCCCCGACGCGCTCGCACTGCGCTGCGCGCTCGCGGACCGGATCACCCTGGGCGACCACGACCTGCTGGTCGGCCGGGTGCTCGAGGTGCGGCTGGCGGGCTCGGGCCGGCCGCTGCTCTGGTACCAGCGGGCCTTCAGGACCGCCACCTGACCCCGCGCCCGCCCGGCGTGATCCGCCGGGCGGGCGCGGACGAACGTGGGGGCGGGGCGGGGGGGGGGCCCGCCCCGCCCCCCCCCCCAGGAGTGCGCTGCATATAGACGGGGGGGCGGGGGTGGGGGCGCTGCTCGGGGGGCGGCGGGGGGGGCGGGGCACGGCGACGGTGCTGGTGACGCATGACAGGGGGCATGCGGGGCGGGCGG
>NZ_JBHXNP010000127.1:8593-24556 GCF_042719495.1 Streptomyces sp. NPDC058525 | reverse complement strand
AAGGTTCACCGGGTCGCGACGCTCCCCCAGCTACCGCTGGGAGGTGCCCCCAGGCACGGCACCTCGCCGCGTTGTCGGACCACGCAAGTACGTCCGGTACAAGCCGTGGCCCTCCGCCTTGCGATGCACCGCACCGGACGCCGCGACCCGGCAAACCTTCCCGGCCACAGCACTAGACGGCCCGGCCGGGCGGTGTCCTCAGAAGCCGTGCCGGGAGCCGCCGTCGACCGGGAGCATGATGCCCGTCAGGTAGGAGGCCGCCGGGGAGAGCAGGAACGCCGCCGTACGGCCGAACTCCTCCGGGGCGCCGTACCGCCGCAGCGGGATCCGGGACTCGTTCCCGGCCCGGGCCGCCGCCGCGTCCCCGGACAGTGCGTCGAGCTCCCGCACCCGGTCGGTGTCGATCCGGGCCGGCAGCAGGCCGACGACCCGGATCCCGCGCGGGCCGAGCTCCACCGAGAGGGACTTCGCGAAGCCGGCCAGGCCCGGGCGCAGGCCGTTGGAGATGGTGAGGCCGGGGATCGGCTCGTGGACCGAGCCCGACAGCACGAAGCCGATGACCCCGCCCTCGCCCAGCTCGGCGGCGGCCGCCCGGGCGAGGCGGACCGCGCCCAGGAAGACCGACTCGAAGGCGGCCGCCCACTGCTCGTCGGTGTTGTCGAGCGCGGAGCCCGGGGCGGGGCCGCCGACGCTGATGAGGATGCCGTCGAGGCGTCCGAAGCGCTCGCGCGCGGTCGCGATGAGCCGGCCGGCCGCCGCCGGGTCGGCGTTGTCGGCGGCCACCGCGACCACGTCCGGGCCGAGTTCGGCGGCGGCCGCGGCCGTCCGCTGCTCGTCGCGGCCCGTCAGGACGACGCGCGCGCCGTCGGCGGTCAGTTCCCGGGCGGCCGCGAAGCCGAGTCCGCGCGTGGCCCCGGTGACGATGTAGACACGGTCCTTCAGTCCAAGATCCATGCCGACACGCTACGCCGTCGCGGGCTCCCGTTCGCCGGCGGATCCGGATCGGGCCGCCTGTTCCTCGCGCTCGCGCTTCTCGCGCCGTACGAGGACCACCCAGCCGACCGGGACCGCGGACGCGAACAGCCACCACTGGACGGCGTACGCCATGTGCGCGCCGATGGAGTCGTGGTCGGGCTCGGCCACCGGCTGGGGGCTGCCGTCGGCCGGGGCCGGAGAGGTGAGTTCCAGGTAGCCGCCGAGCACGGGCCGGCCCAGGTACTGCGCCTGCTGGGTGCTGTTGATCAGCATGACCTGGCGGTCCGGCAGGCCCTTGCGGTCCTTGATGCCGCTGCTGCCGCTGGTCTCGTCGGCCTTGAGGCGGCCGGTGACCGTGACCTCGCCCGCGGGGGCGGCCGGCACCGGCGGGTACGCGCGGGGGTCGTCGCCGCCCGGGACCCAGCCCCGGTTGACGAGCACGGCCCGGCCGTCGCCGAGGACGAGCGGGGTCAGGACGTGGAAGCCGACCTTGTCGTCGTTGTCGGTCCGCATCCGGACGACCACCTCGTGCGCGGTGTCGTACGTGCCGGTCGCGGTGACCGCCCGCCAGAAGTCCGCGCGGGGGACCCGGTGGCCGGGGGAGGTGACCTCCGTCATGGGGACCGGCTTCGCCCGCAGGTTCTGCTCGATCAGCCCGTTCTGCGCGACCCGGTGCTCATGGCGGTGGAACTGCCAGAACCCCAGCTTGATCATCACGGGGATGAGGACGAGGGCGATGAGGGTGAGGCACACCCACTGCCGGGTCAGCACAAAGCGGTACACGCCCACGACGGTACCCCCAGCGGATCGGCCCCGGGCGGCCGGGTGGCCGTCCGGGGCCGGGCGGGCGGGCGGCCGTCCGGGGCCGGGCGGGCGGCGGGTCCGGGGGCGGAGCGTGCGGGGACGCGGTGTCAGACGTGGTCCTTGACGCCCACCTTCCCTTCCGCGCGGGCGCAGTGCGCCCCGCAGAACCACTGCCCCTCGACCTCGACGCCCTGTCCGATGATCTGGACCCGGCAGTGCTCGCAGATGGGCGCCATGCGGTGAATGGCGCAGGAGAAGCAGTCGAAGACGTGCACGGCGCCCTGCGCGTGCACCTCGAACGACATGCCGTAATCGTTTCCGCAGACCTCACAACGTGCCATGCGCCGCATGCTGCGCACGGCGGCGCACAGGAACAAGATCCACCGGGGTGAGTCGCCGCGCCGGCACCCACCCGGAGCAATCGGACTCAGTCCGCGGCGCGGTCCGGGGTGCCGTCCGTCGAGCCGTCTGTCGGGCCGTCCGTGGTGTCGGACGCGCTGCCGTCCGCGGTGCCGTCCTCCGCCGCTGCCGCCACGTCCCGCAGCAGCTGGGTGAAGGCGGCCTCGTCGACGACCGGCGTGCCGAAGGACTTCGCCTTGACCGTCTTCGAGGTCGCCGAGTCGGGGTCGTTCGTCACCAGCAGGCTGGTGAGCCGCGACACGCTCGTCGCGATGTGCAGGCCCGCCTCGACCGCACGGTCCTCCAGCAGCTCCCGGTCCACGGAGGTGTCGCCCGAGAAGGCGATCCGCATGCCCTGCTTCAGCGGGCTGCCGTCCTCGTAGCGCCCCGGGTTCGGGTGCGGGCACGGCGGCCGCTTGCGCGAGGGCCGCCAGCTGCCGCCCCGGTAGGAGGCCTGGTAGCCGACCCGCGGGGTGGCGGGGGAGTCGGACCACTCCGTCAGCGGCCGGCATTCCAGCAGGGGCAGCCGTACGCCGTCCCGCGCGGCCGCGTGCAGCGACGGACGGAAGGCCTCCGCCAGCACCCGGGCGTCGTCGAGCGCGTGGTGCGCGCGCTGCTGGACCACGCCGAAGTGCGCGGCGAGCGACTCCAGCTTGTGGTTGGGCAGCGGGAGGCCCAGCTCCTTCGACAGGGCGATGGTGCACAGCCGCTGACGGACCGGCGCGGTCTCGGCGGCCCGTGCGTACTCGCGGGCGATCATCTGCCAGTCGAAGATGGCGTTGTGCGCGACCAGCACCCGGTCGGCGAGCCGGCCCGCGAACTCCTCGGCGATGTCCTTGAAGAGCGGTGCGTCGCCGAGCATGTCGCTGGTGATCCCGTGGATCCACACCGGGCCGGGATCGCGCTGCGGGTTGACCAGCGTGTACCAGTGGTCCTCCACGTTGCCCTGTGCGTCGAGCCGGTAGACGGCGGCGGAGACTATCCGGTCGTCGCGAGCGAGTCCGGTGGTCTCCACGTCGACGACCGCGTACCCCTGCGGGTAGGCGGTCGGCCACGTCGTCTCTGCGGTCGTACGGTCGTCGAGCATGGTCACAGAGGATATCGGCCCCGACCGACAGCCGTGGCCGCGATGCCCCCGCCCCGACCGAGTCCCTAGCGCGGCGCCCGGCGCGGCACCTGGCCCGCCGGCGGCGCGAGCAGGGCGCGGACCAGGGCCTGTACGGAGAAGAGGAACAGCCGTTCCGGATCGGCCGGGCGGGCCAGCGCGCGGGCGAGCGCCGGATCGTGGGGGGCGTCCACCGGGTCCCAGAGCTCGCTCTCGGCGGGGGACTGGGCCGGTGCGCGCTCGCGGTTGCGCTCGACGAGGAGGAAGCCGACGATCTGGAACTGGATCGCGCGCACCGCGTCGGCCGCCCGGGTGCCGCGCAGTCCCGCCGCGTGCACCTCGTGCACCAGGGCCCGCTGCGCGGGCAGGAACATCCGCTCGGTGAGCCCGCGTTCGTGGACCATCGCGATCAGGTGCGGCCGCTCGCGCAGTTCGTGGCGCAGGGTCCGGGCCACCGACAGGATCCGGTCGGCCGGGGTGCGGCCGGCGGGCCGGATCGCGCCCATCTCCTCGACGGTCCGCCGTACGAGGGCGTCGAGCAGCGATTCGCGGTTGCCGACGTGCCAGTAGATGGAGGTCACCGCGGTGCCCAGCTCGGCGGCCAGTTTGCGCATGGTGAGGGCGGCCGGGCCGTGCTGCTTGACCAGGGACGCGGCGGCGTCCAGCACCTCGTCGCGGGTCAGCGTGCTTCTGCCCATGGATCCGGCCCACCCATCTGTCGGTCCGTCAGTTCTGGTGCGTGCAGGGGTCTTTACCCTTCATCGTCGGCGGTGTAACTGTGTTACAGAACCGAACGAGAGGTGGTGCGGGACATGGCACGCGTACGGTACGGAGCGCGCACCGAGGCCGAGATCGCGGCGTCGCGCGAGAAGAGTTCCAAGCTCCCCGACATCTGGTCCACCGGTGTGGTGGCCGTCTGGGAGAGCGACCCGGACGTGGTGGCGGCGGTCCTGCCGCCGCCGCTCAAGCCGGCCGACCGGCCGCTCGTCCGGGCCAACATCAGCAAGGTCGACCTCCCCGGCTACCCCCTGGGCGCCGGCTCGGTGGCCGTCGCCGCCCAGCACGGCGGGGTCCAGGGCTGGTACCCGCTGGTCATGCCGATGACCCACGAGCGCGCCCTGATCGGCGGCCGCGAGGTCTTCGGCGAACCGAAGAAGCTGGGCGAGGTCACCGTCGAGCGCGAGGGCCTGGTCGTACGGGCCGCCCTCGCCCGGCACGGCATCGCCTTCGTCGAGGTGCGCGGGGCCGTGGACCGCGAGCTGCCGCTGCCCGAGCCCACCCAGAAGACCGACTTCTACTTCAAGTTCCTCCCCGCCGTGGACGGTTCGGGATTCGACGCCGACCCCGTGCTCGTGCACTGCACCCGGAACGAGAAGGTCCGCAAGCTGGAGCACATCACCGGTGACGTGGTGCTCCGCGAGTCCATGTTCGATCCCGTCGCCGACCTGCCCGTCCGCCGGCTCGTGGAGATCACCATCGGCGAGAAGACCACCGACCAGAACGGCCGGGTCGTCGAGCGGGTCAGCGCCCAGGCCCTGCTCCCGTACATCCACCAGCGCTACGACGACCCGATGCAGATCCTGGACGGGCCGCCCGAGGGGAGGGTGTGACATGCGACTCGAACCGGGACAGGTGGCCGTCGTCACCGGAGCCGCCGGCGGGATCGGCCTGGCCATGGCCCGCCGCTTCGCCGCCGAGGGGATGAAGGTCGTCCTCGCCGACGTGGAGGAGGGCGCCCTGCGCAAGGCCGCCGACGACCTCGTCGCGGACGGGGCCGAGGTGCTCGCCCGGCTGGTCGACGTCAGCGACCGCGACTCCGTGCTCTCCCTCGCCGACGCGGCGTACGAGGCCTTCGGCGCGGTCCACGTGCTCTGCAACAACGCCGGCGTCGGCTCGGGCGCCGAGGGCCGGATGTGGGAGCACGAGCCCAACGACTGGAAGTGGGCCTTCTCCGTCAACGTGTGGGGCGTCTTCCACGGCATCCAGGCCTTCGTCCCCCGCATGATCGCCGCCGGCGGGCCGGGGCACGTCGTCAACACCTCCTCCGGCGACGGCGGCATCGCCCCGCTGCCCACCGCCTCCGTCTACGCCGTCACCAAGGCGGCCGTGGTCACCATGACCGAGTCCCTGTACGCCCACCTCAAGGCGGAGGGCGCGGCCGTCGGCGCCTCCGTCCTCTTCCCCGGACCGCACATGCTGCGCACCGGGCTGTGGGAGTCGCACCGCAACCGGCCCGAGCGGTACGCGAAGCAGCGCCCGCGCAAGACCCCGTACCGCAGCCTCGACCAGTACGAGGCCGCGATGAAGCAGGCCGGCCACGAGGTGAACTTCACCCCGGTCGAGGAGGTCGCCGAGCACGTCGTCGACGGCATCCGCGCCGACCGCTTCTGGATGCTCCCGGCCGGCGAGCACAGCGACCGGCAGATCCGCGCCCGGTCGCAGTCGATGCTCGACCGCGCCAACCCCGCCTACCTGGAGAGCTTCATCCTCGACTGAGGAGCGTCTGCCGTGAGTGACACCCCGTACGAAGACCCGTACCTGATCATCTCCTCCGACTGCCACGCGGGCCTGCCCACCGAGCGCTACCGCCCGTACCTCGACTCCCGCTTCCACCCCCAGTTCGACGAGTTCCTCGGCCGGCGCGACGCCCGCCGCGAGGAGGCCACCCGGCTCGGCGTGCGCAACGAGGCCTTCGCCGAGAAGTGGTTCCACGACCACGAGGAGGGGCTCAAGGGCGGCTGGGACACCGCCCAGCGGCTCAAGGAGCTCGACGGCGACGGCGTGGCCGCCGAGGTCGTCTTCCCCGACGCGGACGCCGTCGACAGCCAGACCGCCGCCCCCTTCGGGGTGGGCCTGGGCCTCTCCGGCGACCAGGACCCCGAACTGGGCATGGCGGGCGCGCAGGCGCACAACCGCTGGCTGGCGGAGTTCGTCGGGCAGAACCCCGAAAGGCACTGCGGGGTCGCGCTCCTGCCCATCACCGGGGAGCCGGACAAGGTCGTCGCCGAGATCCACCGGGCCAAGGAGTCCGGGCTGGGCGCGCTGATGATCCCCTCCATGTGGGTGGACAAGGCGCCCTACCACGACCGCCGCTACGACCCCGTCTGGGCGGCCGCCGCCGAGACGGCGATGCCGATCGTGACCCACTCCGGCGCCGCGCCCCGCCACGAGTACGGCGACCACCTCGGGATCTACGTCTCCGAGGTCACCTGGTGGCCCGCCCGGCCGCTGTGGTTCCTGCTCTGGTCCGGGGTCTTCGAGCGGCACCCGGGGCTGAAGTTCGGCGTGGCCGAGTCGGGCTGCTGGTGGCTGCCGAACCAGCTGTGGTTCATGGACCGCCTCTACCTCGGCGCCCACGGCGGCAAGAAGCTCTCGCCCTTCGCGGAGCTGAAGCGCCCGCCGAGCGAGTACCTGGACCGGCAGGTGTTCGTCTGCGCGACGAACACCAAGCGCCGGGAACTGGCCCAGCGCTACGAGATCGGCGTGGACAACATCCTGTGGGGCTCGGACTTCCCGCACCCCGAGGGCACCTGGCCCGACACCCGGAACTGGCTGCGCAAGACCTTCCACGACATCCCGGTGGCCGAGACCCGCCGGATGCTCGGACTGGCCGCCGCCGAGGTCTTCGGCTTCGACACGGACAAGCTCGCCCCCGTGGCCCGCCGGATCGGCCCGACCCCGGCCGAGCTGGGCCAGTCCCCGGACCAGGCGGCGGTGGAGGCCTCCTGGGCCCGCTCCCGCGAGGTGGGCCGGCACTGGCTGACCGACAACGAGTTCCCGGTCCTGGGGGTGTCGCGGTGACGGAGGACCGCTACACGGTCATCTCGGCGGACTGCCACGCGGGCGCCGACCTGCTCGACTACAGGCCGTACCTCGAGAAGCGCTACCACGACGACTTCGACGCCTGGGCCGCCACGTACGTGAACCCGTACGAGGACCTCCTCGCGGACACGGCCGACCGGAACTGGAACTCGGCGCGGCGGCTGGCGGAGCTGGAGGCCGACGGGATCGTCGCCGAGGTCGTCTTCCCCAACACCATCCCGCCGTTCTTCCCCAAGGCCTCCCTGATGGCCCAGCCTCCGACGGCCGCGGAGTACGAGATGCGCTGGGCCGGCCTCCAGGCCCACAACCGCTGGCTGGCGGACTTCTGCGCGGACGCGCCGGGCCGGCGGGCGGGCGTGGTGCAGATCCTGCTCAACGACGTGGACGCGGCGGTGCGGGAGATCCGCCGCACGAAGGAGGCCGGCCTGACGGGCGGCATCCTGCTGCCCGGCGTCCCGCCCGGCTCCACCGTCCCCGAGCTGTACTCGGCGGTGTACGACCCGATCTGGGCGGTGTGCGCGGAACTGGACGTGCCGGTCAACCACCACGGAGGGTCGGCCTCGCCGCCGCTGGGGGACGAACCGGCCGCCCGTGCGGTCTTCATGGTGGAGACCACCTGGTTCTCGCACCGCGCCCTGTGGCACCTCATCTTCGGCGGCGCCTTCCGCCGCAACCCGGGCCTCAGGCTGGTCCTGACGGAGCAGGGCTCCGGCTGGATCCCGGGGGTGCTGGAGATGCTGGACTACTACCACGGCCGGCTGGTCGCGGCCTCCTCGACGGCCGAGTCCAAGTTCGGTGCGGGGTTGGCCGATTCGATGGGCAAGGGCCCGGGCGAGGTCTGGCGCGACAACTGCTTCGTGGGGGCGAGCTTCATGCGCCCCCACGAGGTCCCGCTGCGGGAGCGGATCGGCCTCGACAAGATCATGTGGGGCAGCGACTACCCCCACGACGAGGGCACCACCCCCTTCTCCCGCGAAGGCCTCCGCATCGCCTACGCGGGCCTTCCGCGGGCCGAGGTCGCCGCGATGGTCGGCGGCAACGCGGCCCGCGTCTACGGCTTCGACCTCCCGCTGCTGGACGCGCTGGCGGCGAAGCACGGCCCGCTGGCCTCGGACATCGCCGAGCCCCTGACGGAAATCCCGCCCCAGGCCACGAGCCCGGCCTTCGCGAAGGGGGGGTCGGTGCGGGTCTGGTGACGTGCGGTTCCCGCCGGGGCGGAGACGGGCTACATGAACCTGATTCGCTCCGGCGGGATGCCCTCGGTTCCGGTGACCGGACTGTTGCCGTAGACCTCGATGACGAGGTTGTCGGCATGGACCAGGGGAGACAGGTCCGCGGGCGTTTCACAGACTCCGAAGAGTTGCAGTCGCCCGTGTGCTTGCGCGATGTACTCGGAGTAGCGCTGCTCGAAGGCGTACGCGGCTCCGTCGAAGGGGTCCGTCAGCCGGTCCACCGCCCGCGCCAGCTCCCCGGTGCGCCGCACCAGTTCCACATCGGCCCGGGCCCCGAAGCCCGGCAGGGTCGTCGCGTACTCCACCGCGTGTGCGCAGCACAGCCGGAGCAGCCGCCCGTACAGGGCCTCGGCGGCGGGTGAGAGGCCGGCCGGGGGCCGGGGCACGGCCGCGGCCAGGTCCGCCGGGTGCAGGTCCGCCGCGAACAGGGCCTGCGCGTCCAGCGGGCCGAGCGCGGCGAAGGCGTCGCCGACCGCGTCGAGCGCGGCCAGCCGCTCGTGATCCGGGAGGGAGTCGCACGCCGGGCCCAGGCGGGCCGCCAGGGTGCGCGTCAGCTCCCGTACCTCCCCGTCGCCGAGCCGCACGGGCCGCCGCCAGCGCGGCGCCGGCCGTGCCGGGTCCGGGGTAAGGCCCGCGCCGGGGGCCCGGGACAGGGCAGATCTGACCAGGGCGCTCGCCGCCGTGCCCGCCACCCGTAAGAGAACCGTCTCGAAACCCGTCATCCCCCACCCTCTCCGAACCGTCGGTAACCCCGACGGATACCGATCGGTAACAACCCCT
Organism: Streptomyces sp. NPDC058525; assembly: GCF_042719495.1. Classification (NCBI taxonomy): domain Bacteria; kingdom Bacillati; phylum Actinomycetota; class Actinomycetes; order Kitasatosporales; family Streptomycetaceae; genus Streptomyces; species Streptomyces sp. NPDC058525. The sequence goes on along the minus strand of NZ_JBHXNP010000127.1, from coordinate 15,439 downwards.
AGCGGCACCCCTGAGGCCGCCTCTATGGTGCGCACATGCCGAACCTGCCCGATGTCGTGCTGTGGTCCATACCCGCCTTCGTGCTGCTCACCGTCATCGAGGTGGTCAGCTACCGGCTCCATCCCGACGAGGACGCCGTCGGGTACGACACCAAGGACGCGGCCACGAGCATCACCATGGGGCTCGGCAGCATCGGCTTCGACCTGCTCTGGAAGATCCCGGTCGTCGCCGTCTTCACCGCCGTCTACGAACTCACCCCGCTGCGGGTGCCGTTCCTGTGGTGGACCCTCCTGCTGATGCTGCTCGTGCAGGACTTCCTCTACTACTGGCAGCACCGCCTGCACCACGTCATCCGCATCCTGTGGGCCTGCCACGTGGTCCACCACAGCAGCCGCCGGTTCAACCTGACCACCGCCCTGCGCCAGCCCTGGACCAGCGCCACCACCTGGTGGTTCTACCTGCCGATGGTGGCCGTCGGCGTGCATCCCGCGGCGATCCCGTTCTGCTACGGGCTCAACCTGCTGTACCAGTTCTGGGTGCACACCGAGCGCATCGGGAAGCTGCCCCGGGCCTACGAGTACGTGTTCAACACCCCCTCCCACCACCGCGTCCACCACGCGTCCCAGGGCGGGTACCTGGACCGCAACTTCGGCGGGATCCTGATCGTCTGGGACCGGGTGTTCGGCTCGTGGGTGGGGGAGACGGAACGGCCCGTGTACGGGCTCACCAAGAACATCGGCACGCACAACCCGCTGCGCGTGGCCACCCACGAGTACGCCGCCATCGCGCGCGACGTCCGCGCCGCGAGCAGCTGGCGCGAGCGCGCCGGGCGCGTGTTCCGCGGCCCCGGCTGGCAGCCCGCCCCGCCGACCGAAGCCTGGTCTGCCGAAGCCGCGCGGGCCGAAGCCGCGCGGGCCGAAGCCGCGCGGGCCGAAGCCGCGCGGGCCGAAGCCCCGCGGGCCGAAGCCCGGTCGGCAGAAGCCCCGCGGGCCGAAGCCTGGTCGGCCGAAGTCCCGCGGGCAGAAGCCCGGTCAGCCGAAGCCGCCCCCGCCCCCGCCCCCGCCGCGCCCGCCGCCGCAGCCGCGCCCGCCGCCGAAGCCGCTCCCGCCTCCGCGCCCGCGCCCGCCGCCGCCCCGAAGCCGGAGCACGCCGCGTGAGCGCCGCCGGGTCCCGTACGCCGTCCTGGGCGCGCCCCGTGCCCGCAGGCGGCGCCGCCGGCTCCCGGGCGCTGCTCGGCGCCTTCGCCGCGGCCGCCGCCGTCGACCTCGTATCGCTGCTCGCCGACTGGCACCTCGGGCACGTCCTCGCGAAGCCGCTGCTGATGCCCCTGCTGGTGGCGTACGTGATCACCCGCGGGGCGCCCCGCCTGCTGGTCGCCGCCCTGCTGTTCGGCTGGGGCGGGGACCTGGCGCTGCTCTTCGACGCCGAGGCCGCCTTCCTGATCGGCATGGGCTCCTTCGCCGTCGGGCACGTCTGCTACCTCGTGCTCTTCGGCCGGCGCGCGGCCAACCCGCTGCTCGGCGGCGCGTACCTGCTCGCGCTGCTCGGCACCATCGGCCTGATGTGGCCGGACCTCCCCGCCGACCTGCGGATACCCGTCGCCGGGTACAGCCTGTTGCTCACCGCGATGGCCTTCCGCTCCAGCGCCCTCGGGCTGCGGGCCGGGATCGGCGGGGCGCTGTTCCTGATCTCCGACACGCTCATCGCGACCGGGGTCGCCGACTGGCCGCAGCTGCCCCGGCCCGACTTCTGGATCATGGCGACGTACCTGGCCGCCCAGTACCTGCTGGCCACGGGCGCACTCACCGCGGCGCAGGCGTACCGTAGGCAGGTCATACAAGACTGAACGACCCCCTAGCCGGAGGACAGCACCACCATGCGCGCCACCGTCATCCACGCCCCGCACGACATCCGCGTGGAGGAGGTGCCCGACGCTGCGATCCAGCGCCCCGAGGACGCCGTCGTCCGCGTCCTGCGCGCCTGCATCTGCGGCAGCGACCTGTGGGCCTACCGCGGCGAAGCCGCCCGCCAGCCCGGCCAGCGGATCGGCCACGAGTTCCTCGGCGTCGTCGAGGAGACCGGCTCCGCCGTCTCGGGCCTGCGCGCCGGGGACCTGGTCGTCGCGCCCTTCATGTGGTCCGACGGCACCTGCGACTACTGCTCCGAAGGCCTGTACACCTCCTGCGTGCACGGCGGCTTCTGGGGCTCGGTCGGCCACGACGGCGGCCAGGGCGAGGCCGTCCGCGTCCCGCACGCCGACGGCACCCTGGTGAAGCTGCCCGCCGAGGCCGTCTCCGACGACCACCTGCTGACCGGGCTGCTCGCGCTCTCCGATGTCATGGGCACCGGCCACCACGCCGCGCTGGGCGCGGGCGTGCGCAAGGGCTCCACGGTCGCCGTCGTCGGTGACGGCGCCGTCGGCCTGTGCGGCGTCCTCGCAGCCAAGCGCCTCGGCGCCGAGCGGATCATCGCCCTGGGCCGGCACGCCGCCCGTACGGACATAGCCAGGCTCTTCGGGGCCACCGACGTCGTCGCCGAGCGCGGGGAGGCCGCCGAGGCGGCCGTCCGCGAGCTCACCGGCGGCCAGGGCGCGCACGCCGTCATCGAGGCGGTCGGCACGGAGCAGTCCATGCGCACCGCCGTGAACATCACCCGCGACGGAGGGGCGATCGGCTACGTCGGCGTGCCGCACGGCAGCGGCACCGGTCTCGACCTCGGTGTGATGTTCGACCGCAACATCACCCTGCGCGGAGGCGTGGCCCCGGTCCGCGCCTACCTCCCGGAGCTGCTCGAGGACGTGCTCAGCGGGGCCATCGACCCGTCGCCGGTCTTCGACCGGGCCGTGTCCCTGGACGAGGTCCCGGAGGGCTACCGCGCCATGGACGACCGCAGCGCGCTCAAGGTGCTGATCAAGCCCTGACGGCCGACGGCTGATACGGGGAAGGGCCGGACGGGATGGTCCCCGTCCGGCCCTTCCGCACATCAGCCGGTGTGCCGGCCCGTTACTTGACGGCCTTCAGCGCGTCGACCACGCCGTAGCCGTAGTAGCCGGTCTGGCCCCACTTGCTCTCGCAGGTGGTGGCGTCGATCAGGGTGCCCGCGGCGTTGTAGATCTTCGCCGGGCAGGAGGCCTTGGTGGCCTGGCCCTTCAGCATCGCCTGGACCTGCGAGGGCGTTGCCGACGGGTGGGCGCTCTTGATGAGCGCCGCGACGCCCGCGACGTGCGGGGCGGCCATCGAGGTGCCCTGCTTGTAGCCGTAGCCGCCGCCCGGGACGGTCGACAGCACGCGGCCGTTGGCGTCCGGCGTGGCCGGCACCTGCCACTTGTCGCCGCCCGGTCCGGCGACGTCCACGACGCCGAGGCCGTAGCTGGAGTAGTACGAGCGCAGCCCCTGGTCACCGGTGGCCGAGACCGTGACCACGCCCGGCAGCTGGGTCGGCAGGTCCAGGCAGACCTTGGGGTCGATGGTGCGCGGCACCGGGGTGGTGTCGTTCGGGCTGGTGTCGTCCAGGATCGAGTCCCCGGCGAGGTCGTGGTCGGAGTTGCCGGCCGAGGCGACGTGGAGCGTGCCCTTGCGCTCGGCGTACTTGGTGGCCCGGCCGATGGCCTCCACCAGCGCCTTCTGGTCGTCGTCCGCCTTGCAGTTGTAGAGCCAGGGGTCGACGTAGTAGCTGTTGTTGGTCACCTCGATCCCCTTCTCGGCGGCGAACATGAAGCCGCAGACGACCGCCTCGGTGTAGAAGAGGCTGGTCCCGGGCTCGCTCACCTTGATGCCGGCGACCTTGACGCCGGGCGCGACACCGCTGACGCCGATGCCGTTGCGCGCGGCCGCGATGGTGCCGGCCACGTGCGTGCCGTGGTCGCTGCCGTCCACGTAGGGACGCCAGGCGCCCTCGGAGGTGTCCGCGACGCCGCCGACGCAGTTGGCCGACTGCTCCTTGGAGAAGTTCGCCGCGAGATCGGGGTGAGTGTCGTCGACACCTGTGTCGATGACGCCCACGGTGACGCTCCGGCTGCCATCGTTGATCTTGTGAGCCTGATCGGCCTTGATCGTCCGCAGATCCCACTGGTTGGGCTCCAGCGGCTCCTGACCCTCCTGGGCCGCCGCTGCCGCCTTGGCGGCGTCCGCCGCGCTCAGCTGCTGGGTCGCACCCTCCTCGGTGGTCTGCACCGCCGAGAGGGGGGCCGTACGGGTGGCGCCGACCGAGACGAACAGGCCGCGGTTGGCGCGCAGCTGCTTGGCGAAGTCCGGGTTCTGGGAGTGCGCGACGACGACGCCGATCTGCTCATAGGCCGTCACCACCGTTCCGCCGGCCCGCTCGATGGCCTTCTTCGCCGCCTTCACCGTGGCATAGGCGTTGAGGTTCGCCACGTACGACAGCTTGGGGCCGTTGGTCTCGGCCCTCGAAGCCGCGGCCGCGTCCGCCGTGTTGCCGAGCGGAGCGGCTGACGCCGAGACCGCGGGCAGGAAGGCGAGCGACGCGGTGAGCGCCAGGCCGACCGGTACGGCGAGAGCGCGCCGGCGGCCGGATCCCAGATGAGCCATGGGTTCTCCACATCATCCTTGAAAAGAAGCCCGTCCGGACGTGGTCACGGCGGACGGGTTCATGACATGGGGAACCTAGTGCCGGTGTTCCCCATTCCGCCATCAGTTCGAGAAATCAGTTCCCAAAGAAGCGCCAGGTGTTGAACCGTCCCGACGCGCCGGCCGTGCCGTTGACAGGGGCGTCAGCACCACCGTCCCCCCACACGGAGGTTGTTTTGTCCGTCGTCCCGACCGCACCCGCGTCACAAGGAGAACCCCCCGTGACCACCGAAGCAGCGCCGCCGCCCGGCAGCACGGGAACGCCCCAGGCGACTCCCGGCCCCACGGCCGAAGCATTCGCAACCGTCCAGCAGAGTGCCGAGTTCGCCGAACTGCGCCGCTCCTACCGGTCCTTCGCGTTCCCCCTCACCGTGGCCTTCATCGCCTGGTACCTGCTCTACGTGCTGCTGTCCAGCTACGCGGGCGGCTTCATGGGAACCAAGCTCTTCGGCAACATCAACGTCGCCCTCGTGCTCGGGCTCGCCCAGTTCGCGACGACCTTCCTGATCGCCTGGCTGTACTCGCGGCACGCCGCCGCCAAGCTCGACCCCAAGGCCTCGGCCATCAAGGCGCGGATGGAGGCCGGGGAATGAGCGGCACGCTCCACCTGACCACGGTCGCCGCCGGAGCCTCCGAGCACCGCCCGCTGATCATCACCCTGTTCGGCCTGTTCGTCGTCGCCACCCTGATCATCACGATCTGGGCCGGCCGCCAGACCAAGGACGCCGCCGACTTCTACGCCGGCGGCCGCCAGTTCACCGGCTTCCAGAACGGCCTCGCCATCTCCGGCGACTACATGTCCGCCGCGTCCTTCCTCGGCATCGCCGGAGCCATCGCCCTCTTCGGCTACGACGGCTTCCTCTACTCCATCGGCTTCCTCGTCGCCTGGCTGGTCGCGCTGCTGCTCGTCGCCGAGCCGCTGCGCAACTCCGGCCGCTACACGATGGGCGACGTCCTCGCCTACCGGATGCGCCAGCGGCCCGTCCGCACCGCCGCGGGCACCTCCACCATCGTGGTCTCGATCTTCTACCTGCTCGCCCAGATGGCCGGCGCCGGCGTGCTCGTCTCGCTGCTCCTCGGCATCACCAGCGACGGCGGCAAGGTCGCGGTCGTCGCTCTGGTCGGCGTACTGATGATCGTCTACGTGACGATCGGCGGTATGAAGGGCACCACCTGGGTCCAGATGATCAAGGCTGTCCTGCTCATCGCGGGCGCCCTGCTGATCACCCTCCTGGTGCTGGTGAAGTTCAACTTCAACATCTCCACGCTGCTCGGACAGGCCGCGGAGAACAGCGGCCAGGGCACCAAGTTCCTGGAACCGGGGCTCAAGTACGGCAAGGACTCGCTCAGCAAGCTCGACTTCATCTCGCTGGGCCTGGCCCTGGTGCTCGGCACCGCCGGCCTGCCGCACATCCTGATCCGCTTCTACACCGTGCCCACCGCCAAGGCCGCCCGCAAGTCCGTGAACTGGGCCATCGGCATCATCGGAGCCTTCTACCTGATGACCATCGCCCTCGGCTTCGGCGCCGCCGCCCTGCTCAAGCGGGACGACATCCTGGCCTCGAACAAGGCGGGCAACACCGCGGCCCCGCTGCTCGCCCAGGAGATCGGCGGCGGCGCGGGTTCCACCGGCGGCGCGATCCTGCTCGCCGTGATCTCCGCGGTCGCCTTCGCCACCATCCTCGCCGTGGTCGCGGGCCTCACCCTGGCCTCGTCCTCGTCCTTCGCGCACGACCTGTACGTCAACGTCATCCGCAAGGGCAAGGCCACCGAGAAGGAGGAGGTGAGCGCGGCCCGCTGGTCCACCGTGGTCATCGGCGCCGTCGCCATCGGCCTGGGCGCCCTCGCCCGCGACCTGAACGTCGCCGGCCTCGTCGCCCTCGCGTTCGCGGTCGCCGCGTCCGCCAACCTGCCGACGATCCTCTACAGCCTCTTCTGGAAGCGCTTCAGCACCCAGGGCGCGCTCTGGTCCATCTACGGCGGCCTGATCTCGGCGGTCGGCCTGGTGCTCTTCTCCCCGGTCGTCTCCGGGAAGCCCACCTCGATGTTCAAGGACGCCGACTTCTACTGGTTCCCGCTGGAGAACCCCGGCATCATCTCCATCCCGCTCGGCTTCCTGCTGGGCTGGCTGGGAACCGTCCTGTCGAAGGAGAAGGCCGACCCGCAGAAGTTCGCCGAGCTGGAAGTCCGCTCCCTCACCGGAACAGGCGCTCACTGAGATCGTCCGAACACCCAGCGTGGCCGCGTCGTACTTCCATAC
>NZ_JBHXNP010000127.1:0-8583 GCF_042719495.1 Streptomyces sp. NPDC058525 | reverse complement strand
ATACCTCATCGGATATTCGCTGGGGGCCAGTTTTATTTTTATAACCCACGGGCCCCCCACTTACAACGACCCCACACCCCGGGGGCCCCCGTCGTACTTCCATACGACGCGGCCACGCTGCCTCTCGTCCATTCGGGCACCACTGGATGTAACACGCGTCGCGTAGGCTCGAAGTCATCGAACCTCTACAGATCCGGACAGGGGAGGGGGCCCACAGTGCTTCTCGACACCTACGGCCGCGTGGCCACTGACCTGCGCGTCTCGCTCACCGACCGGTGCAATCTCCGCTGTACCTACTGCATGCCCGAAGAGGGACTGCAGTGGCTCGGGAAGTCCGACCTGCTCAGCGACGACGAGATCGTCCGGCTGATCCGCATCGCCGTCACCCGGCTCGGCATCACCGAGGTCCGCTTCACCGGCGGCGAACCGCTGCTCCGCCCCGGCCTGGTCGGGATCGTCGAGCAGTGCGCGGCCCTGGAGCCCCGCCCCCAGATGTCCCTGACCACCAACGGCATCGGCCTCAAGCGCACCGCGCAGGCCCTGAAGGCCGTGGGTCTGGACCGGGTGAACGTTTCGCTGGACACCCTGCGGCCCGAGGTCTTCAAGACCCTGACCCGCCGCGACCGGCACAAGGACGTCATCGAGGGCATGGCCGCGGCCCGCGACGCCGGCCTCACCCCCGTCAAGGTCAACGCCGTGCTGATGCCCGGGCTGAACGACGACGAGGCCCCCGACCTGCTGGCCTGGGCCGTGGAGAACGAGTACGAGCTCCGCTTCATCGAGCAGATGCCCCTCGACGCCCAGCACGGATGGAAGCGCGAGGGCATGATCACCGCCGGCGACATCCTCCAGTCGCTGCGGACCCGCTTCACGCTCACCGAGGAGGGCGCCGACGAACGCGGCTCCGCCCCGGCCGAGCGCTGGGTGGTCGACGGCGGCCCGGCCACCGTCGGCGTCATCGCCTCGGTCACCCGCCCCTTCTGCGGAGCCTGCGACCGTACGCGGCTCACCGCCGACGGCCAGGTCCGCACGTGCCTGTTCGCCACCGAGGAATCGGACCTGAGGGCCGCGCTGCGCTCGGGCGCCCCGGACGAGGAGATCGCCCGGCTGTGGAAGGTGGCGATGTGGGGCAAGAAGGCCGGATCCGGTCTTGACGACCCGTCCTTCCTCCAGCCCGACCGCCCCATGTCGGCGATCGGCGGCTAGGACCGCGGCCGGGGGCCGGCGCGCGCCCGGCCGCTCAGCGGGCGCGCTCGGAGCCCTCCGGCTGCACCCACTCACCGAGCTTCACCACGTCCTTGAGGAAGCCACGGACCCCCAGGAACTGGGACAGGTGTTCGCGGTGCTCCTCGCACGCCAGCCAGGTCTTGCGGCGCTCGGGCGTGTGCAGCGTCGGGTTGTTCCACGCCAGCACCCAGACGGCCGCGTCACGGCAGCCCTTGGCGGAACAGGTCGGGGTTTCGGTATCAGGGGAGGTCACGCCTCAACCCTACAAACCGCCGGAGCGGAAAGGCGACGCCGAGCAGCCACGGGGGGAGCTGCCCGGCGTCGGTCCGTCGCTCCGACGGGGGATGCGGAGCGCGTAGGCAGTATGTCACGCAGGACCCGGTACGGTGCACCGGAACTTCATGATTGATCTGAGCTTTTCGTGAGGTTTCCCGCTTCCAGCGCGGGCAGTACGGGAGCCGGGATGAAGTGCGACGGCAGCGAGGGGGCGGACTCGCGCCCCGCGTTCGCGATGACCACGGCGACGTAGGGCAGCAGGGCCCCCGCGACCAGCGTCACGATCGCCACCGGCCGCTGCACGTTCCACAGCAGCACCGTCGCGATGACCGACAGGGTCCTGATCACCATCGAGATCACGTAGCGGCGCTGACGGCCCCGGACGTCCTCGTCGAGCCCCATCCGGGCGCCGGTGATCCGGAAGACCTCGGCCCCGTTCCGCTTCTGCCGCTTGGTCTGCTTGGTCCGCTCCACCACTCCACCACCCGATCATCCGCCGGACGCTCCCCGGTCCGGATCCTCCCACGGTACGCCGCCTCCCCGGCCGGGAGGAGAGGGGGTTCCCCCGAACGGGGCCGCCCGAAATGCGCGGTACGCCGAACGGGCCGAGACTGGGCCCACGTGCGCACAACGCGCCAGGAGGAGGCTCGACATGCACTGGTTGTGGGCGATCATCGTCGGTTTCGTGCTGGGCCTGATAGCCCGTGCGGTCCTGCCGGGCAAGCAGCACCAGCCCCTCTGGCTGACCACGCTCATGGGCATCATCGGCGGCGTCCTCGGCAACGCCGTCGCCACCTGGATCGGGGTCGCCGACACCCGGGGCATCGACTGGACCCGCCACCTGCTCCAGCTCGCCGGCGCGGTCGTCCTCGTCGCGCTCGGCGAGATGGCGTACAAGGCGATGCGGGGCGGCAAGCGCGAGATGACCTAGCGGCGCGTCCCGGAACGCGGCGGAGGGACCGGCCGGACCAGGGCCCCCAGCAGTAGCTGGGGGGAGTGTCCGTACCGGCCCCTCCGCCGCGTTCCGTACCGGGCGTCCGCCCCGGAGCCGTCAGGCCCCGGTGACCTCGACCGCCGCCAGGTTCTTCTTGCCGCGCCGCAGCACCAGCCAACGCCCGTGCAGCAGGTCCTCCTTGGCGGGCACCGCGTCCTCGGCCGTCACCTTCGCGTTGTTCACGTAGGCGCCGCCCTCCTTCACGGTCCGCCGGCCCGCCGACTTGCTCGCGACCAGACCGGTCTCCGCCAGCAGGTCCACCACCTGGCCGAGCTCCGCCACCCGGACGTGCGGCAGCTCCGACAGGGCCGCGGCCAGCGTGGCCTCGTCCAGCTCCGCCAGATCGCCCTGCCCGAACAGCGCCTTCGACGCGGCGATCACGGCCGCGCACTGGTCGGCGCCGTGCACCAGCGTCGTCAGCTCCTCCGCCAGCGCACGCTGCGCGGCGCGCGCCTGCGGCCGCTCGGCGGTCTGCGCCTCCAGCGCCTCCAGCTCCTCACGGCTCTGGAAGGACAGGATCCGCATGTAGGTGGAGATGTCCCGGTCGTCCACGTTCAGCCAGAACTGGTAGAACGCGTACGGCGTGGTCATCTCCGGGTCCAGCCAGACGGCCCCGCCCTCGGTCTTGCCGAACTTGGTGCCGTCCGCCTTGACCATCAGCGGGGTCGCCATCGCGTGCACGACCGCGCCCGGCTCGACCCGGTGGATCAGGTCGAGACCGGCCGTCAGGTTGCCCCACTGGTCCGAGCCGCCCTGCTGGAGCACGCAGCCGTGGCGCCGGTACAGCTCCAGGAAGTCCATGCCCTGGAGCAGCTGGTAGCTGAACTCCGTGTAGCTGATGCCCTGGTCCGACTCCAGCCGCTTGGCGACCGAGTCCTTCGTCAGCATCTTGTTGACGCGGAAGTGCTTGCCGATGTCCCGCAGGAACTCGATGGCGGACATGCCCGCCGTCCAGTCCAGGTTGTTGACCAGCACCGCCGCGTTCTCGCCCTCGAAGGACAGGAACGGCTCGATCTGCGACCGCAGCCGGTTCACCCACTCCGCGATGACCGTCGGATCGTTCAGGGTGCGCTCGGCGGTCGGGCGCGGGTCGCCGATCTGGCCGGTGGCCCCGCCGACCAGCGCCAGCGGCCGGTTCCCGGCCAGCTGGAGCCGGCGCATGGTGAGCACCTGGACCAGGTGTCCCACGTGCAGCGAGGCGGCGGTCGGGTCGTAGCCGCAATAGAACGTGACAGGACCGTCCGCGAACGCCTTGCGCAGCGCTTCTTCATCGGTGGACTGGGCGAAGAGCCCGCGCCACTTCAGTTCGTCGACGATGTCCGTCACGGTCTCTCGACTCCTTACGTTTTGTGGAAATGCCGAGCCCAGTCTAGGTGGGTCAGACGCCCTTGCTCACCGAACTCATGTTGAAGTCCGGGATGCGGACAGCGGGCATCGCGGCGCGCGTGAACCAGTCGCCCCACTCGCGCGGCAGCGTCTTCTCGGTCCGGCCCGCCTCGGTGGCCCGCGACAGCAGGTCCACGGGCGACTCGTTGAACCGGAAGTTGTTCACCTCGCCCACGACCTGCCCGTTCTCCACCAGGTAGACGCCGTCCCGGGTCAGGCCCGTGAGCAGCAGGGTGGCCGGATCGACCTCGCGGATGTACCAGAGGCAGGTCAGCAGCAGGCCCCGCCCGGTACCGGCGACCATCTCCTCCAGCGACTTGTCGCCGCCGCCGTCCAGGATCAGGTTGCCGAAGGCCGGGGACAGCGGCAGGTCCGTCAGCGCCGCGCTGTGCCGGGTCGTGGTCAGCCGGGCCAGCTCCCCCTCGCGGATCCACTCGGTCGCCGGGACCGGCAGGCCGTTGTCGAACACCGAGGCGTCGTCCCCGGAGCTGTGCGCGATGACGAAGGGCGCGGACTCCAGGCCCGGCGCGTTCGGGTCGCTGCGCAGCGTCAGCGGCAGCTCGGAGAGCCGCTCGCCGATCCGGGTGCCGCCGCCGGGCTTGGAGAAGACCGTCCGGCCCTCCACCGCGTCCCGCGCCGCCGCCGACCACATCTGGTAGATCAGCAGGTCCGCCACGGCCGTCGGCGGCAGCAGCGTCTCGTACCGCCCGGCCGGCAGCTCGATCTTCCGCTCGGCCCAGCCGAGCCGCACGGCGAGCTCCGCGTCCAGGACGGTCGGGTCCACGTCCTTGAAGTCGCGGGTGGCCCGCCCGGCCCAGGCCGAGCGCTGCCGGTCCGGGGACTTGGCGTTGAGCTCCAGGGTGCCCTTGGGCTGGTCGTGGCGCAGCCGCAGGCCCGTGGAGGTGCCGACGTACGTGGAGACCAGCTCGTGGTTGGCGAAGCCGTACAGCTCGCGGCCGCCCGCGCGGGCCCGGGCGAAGGACTCGCCGAGCGCCGGGGCGAAGTCCGCGAACACCGCCGAGGAGGTCTCGGCGGGGGCGTCGGTGAAGTCCGGCGAGGCCGGGGTCCCGGTCACCAGCGGCTGGGCGTCCTCGGCGGGACCGGCCCCGCGCGCGGCGGCCTCGGCGGCGCGCACCAGCGGCTCCAGGTCCGCGGCGGTGACGGCGCTGCGCGAGACGACCCCCGAGGCCGTCCCCTCCTTGCCGTCGACCGTGGCGATGACCGTCAGGGTCCGGCCGCGGGTGACGCCGTTGGTGGTGAGCGCGTTGCCCGCCCAGCGGAGGTTGGCGGTGGACTGCTCGTCGGCGATGACGACGCACCCGTCGGCGGTGGACAGCTCCAGGGCCCGCTCGACGATCTCGTGGGGCTTGGTCGATCGAATCGATGAGGTCATCGTCCGGCCTCCTGCGTGGTGTTCAGGATGTTCACGTCGCGGAAGAGGGCGGACGGGCAGCCGTGGGAGACCGACGCGACCTGGCCCGGCTGGGCCTTCCCGCAGTTGAAGGCGCCGCCCAGGACATAGGTCTGCGGGCCGCCGACCTTCTCCATCGAGCCCCAGAAGTCGGTGGTCGTGGCCTGGTACGCGACGTCGCGCAGCTGCCCGGCCAGCTTGCCGTTCTCGATGCGGAAGAACCGCTGCCCGGTGAACTGGAAGTTGTAGCGCTGCATGTCGATCGACCAGGAGCGGTCGCCGACCACGTAGATCCCGCGCTCCACCCCGCCGATCAGGTCCTCGGTGGACAGGCCGCCGGGATCCGGCTGGAGCGACACGTTCGCCATGCGCTGGACGGGCACGTGCCCGGGGGAGTCGGCGTAGGCGCAGCCGTTGGAGCGCCCGAGGCCGGTCAGCTTCGCGATCCGCCGGTCCAGCTGGTAGCCGACCAGGGTGCCGTCCTTGACCAGGTCCCAGCTCTGCCCCTCGACGCCCTCGTCGTCGTAGCCGATGGTGGCCAGGCCGTGCTCGGCGGTGCGGTCGCCCGTCACGTTCATGATCGGGGAGCCGTACTTGAGCTTGCCCAGCTGGTCGAAGGTGGCGAAGGAGGTCCCCGCGTACGCCGCCTCGTAGCCCAGCGCGCGGTCGAGCTCGGTGGCGTGGCCGATGGACTCGTGGATGGTGAGCCACAGGTTGGACGGGTCCACCACCAGGTCGTAGCGCCCGGCCCGCACGCTCGGGGCCTTCATCTTCTCGGCGAGCAGACCGGGGATCTGCTCCAGCTCGGAGTCCCAGTCCCAGCCGGTGCCGGTCAGGTACTCCCAGCCGCGGCCGGCGGGCGGCGCGATGGTGCGCATCGAGTCGAACTCGCCGGTGGTGGCGTTGACGGCGACCGCCGTGAACTGCGGGTGGATGCGGACCCGCTGCTGCGTGGTCGTGGTGCCCGCGGTGTCCGCGTAGAACTTGTTCTCGTGCACGGCCAGCAGCGAGGCGTCCACGTGCGCGACCCCGTCGGCCGCCAGCAGCCGCGCGCTCCAGTCGGCGAGCAGCGCCGCCTTCTCCGCGTCCGCGACCTCGAACGGGTTCACGTCGTAGGCCGAGATCCAGGTCCGGTCCGCGTGCACCGGCTCCTCGGCCAGCTCCACCCGCTCGTCCGAACCGGCGGCCTTGATCACCTGGGCGGACAGCTTCGCCATGGCCACGGCCTGCGAGGCCACCCTGGCGGCGGCGTCCATGGTCAGGTCCACACCGGAGGCGAACCCCCAGCTGCCCCCGTGCACCACCCGGACCGCGTAGCCGAGGTCGGTGGTGTCGGAACCGCCGGACGGCTTGGCGTCGCGCAGGCGCCAGGAGGCGCTGCGGATCCGCTCCAGCCGGAAGTCGGCATGGTCGGCGCCCAGCGCGCGGGCCCGGGCGAGCGCCGCGTCGGCGAGCGCCCGCAAGGGAAGCGCGGTGAAGGCCGCGTCGATGGAATGGGGCACGGAATTCCTCCCGAAGTCGGGGCCGGTCTCCCCGATCATGTCGCGACCGGGGCTGTCGTGCCTACACCTTTCTGTAGGGATTCGACAGAGCCCGTCGCAAGGCCCTGTCGGAGGTGGATTCTCCGTACGAGGGGTGCGACCTATAGGTTTTCGGTATTCAGACCGCTAGCGAAAGGGTGATCCGTTGAGCCGCTCGGTTCTCGTCACCGGAGGTAACCGGGGCATCGGCCTCGCCATCGCCCGCGCCTTCGCGGAGGCCGGAGACAAGGTCGCGATCACGTACCGGTCGGGAGAGCCGCCGGAGGCGCTCACCTCGGCCGGTGTTCTGGCGGTCCGCTGCGACATCACCGACTCCGAGCAGGTGGAGCAGGCCTACAAGCAGATCGAGGAAGCGCACGGCGCGGTCGAGGTGCTGGTGGCCAACGCCGGCATCACCAAGGACACCCTGCTGATGCGGATGACGGAGGAGGACTTCTCCTCGGTCGTCGACACCAACCTCACCGGCACCTTCCGCGTGGTCAAGCGCGCGAACCGGGGCATGCTCCGGGCCAAGAAGGGCCGCGTCGTCCTGATCTCCTCGGTCGTCGGCCTGCTGGGTTCGGCGGGACAGGCCAACTACGCCGCCTCCAAGGCCGCGCTGGTCGGCTTCGCCCGGTCGCTCGCCCGCGAGCTCGGCTCCCGCAACATCACCTTCAACGTGGTCGCCCCCGGCTTCGTCGACACGGACATGACCAAGGTCCTCACCGACGAGCAGCGCGCCGGCATCGTGGGCCAGGTGCCGCTCGGCCGCTACGCGCAGCCCGAGGAGATCGCGGCGGCCGTTCGCTTCCTGGCGTCCGACGACGCCGCGTACATCACCGGAGCCGTCATTCCCGTTGACGGCGGATTGGGCATGGGTCACTGATCACCATGAGCGGAATTCTCGAGGGCAAGCGCATCCTCATCACCGGCGTGCTGATGGAGTCCTCCATCGCGTTCCACGCCGCCAAGCTCGCCCAGGAGCAGGGCGCCGAGGTCATCCTCACGGCGTTCCCGCGGCCGACGCTGACCGAGCGCATCGCCCGCAAGCTGCCCAAGCCCGCCAAGGTGATCGAGCTCGACGTCACCAACCAGGAGCACCTGGACCGGCTGGAGACGCTCGTCCGCGACGAGCTCGGCGGCCTCGACGGCGTCGTCCACTCCATCGGCTTCGCGCCGCAGGACGCCCTCGGCGGCAACTTCCTGAACACGCCGTTCGAGTCGGTCGCCACCGCCATGCACGTCTCGGCGTTCTCGCTGAAGTCGCTGACCATGGCCTGCAAGCCGCTCTTCCCGCACGAGGGCGCGGCCGTCGTCGGCCTCACCTTCGACGCGCAGTTCGCCTGGCCGCAGTACGACTGGATGGGCCCGGCCAAGGCCGCGCTGGAGGCCACCAGCCGCTACCTCGCCCGCGACCTGGGCAAGGAGAACATCCGCTGCAACCTGGTCTCGGCCGGGCCGATCGGCTCCATGGCCGCGAAGTCCATCCCGGGCTTCGGCGAGCTGGCGGACGTGTGGAACTCCCGCTCGATGCTGGAGTGGGACATGAGCGACCCGGAGCCGGCGGGCCGCGGCGTCGTCGCGCTGCTGTCGGACTGGTTCCCGAAGACCACCGGTGAGATCGTCCACGTGGACGGCGGCCTGCACGCGATGGGCGCCTGACGGCACCCGCGTCCGTACGGCGGGGGGGGGGGGGGGCGGGGCGGGCGGGGGCGCCCCCCCCCCGCGGGCGGCGCCGCGCGGCGGGGAAAAAGCCGAGGCGGGAGAAG